>JALGWK010000244.1 GCA_025774205.1 bacterium | reverse complement strand
GATCGTGTTCCCGGTGATCACTGACGCGGCGACGGGACCACGCCAGGCCACGGCCAACGACTACATCCTGCTGCCGGCGGCCACGACCCTGGCGATCGACCCCACCTACGGCGGTCCGACCAATCCGATCAGTGATGCCCACACGCTCGACGCGACTGAGGTCGCCGACCTCCAGGCGCGGGTGACGGCGATCAATACCGCCATCGCCACCCAGGCGACGGCGATCGGGGCGACGCTATTTGATGCCTATGCCATCTTCGGCAGTCTCGCCTCCTTCGGAATAGCACCAGTGACCGAAGGCGGGAATGAAGTGGGTCTGAACGCTCTCTTCGTCTCCGATGGTGGTGTCGTGATGAGCCTGGACGGCGTCCACCCTGCGACGGCCGGCTACATCTTACTGGCCAACAGGGTCATTGATGCGCTGAATGCCGATTTCGTGGCCGACATCCCGCACATCTCCTACTCGGGAGTGCTCTTCGGGAAGCCGGCCATGGGCAAGATACCGTTCGACCGGATGCCCGACTTCACGCAGGTGCAGCAGCGCCTGATGGAGATCTACCGGGTCGACCGGTGAACAGAACGATTCAACCGCACCGCGGTTGAATGCAGGCAGTGACAGGGCGGTCACCCCGGAGGCCTACCAGGCATGTGGCACGATTTCCGTGAGCAGTTCCCCATCTTCGAGGAATCGATCTACCTGAACACCTGCTCCCTCGGAGCGCTCAGTCGGCAGAGCCGGGCAGGGGTGGAGCGCTTCCTCGATCTCTGGAGGGAAAAGGGCGCGTCCGCCTGGTACGAACTGTGGCTGGGAGAGATCGAACTCCTGCGCGAACGTGTTGCACAGCTCCTGACCTGCGGTCCTCATGAGATCGCGCTCATGCCCAATGTCTCCTCCGGTCTTTCAGCGATTGGCTCGGCTCTCGATTACCGGGAACGGAACCGGGTGGTCTGTGCCGAACTCGACTTCCCGACCCTGCCGTACCAGTGGCATGCCAGGGCCCGGGATGGTGTCGAAGTGGTTTTCGCTGAGAGCCGGGACGGGATCGGCATCCCTGAATCGGCCTTCGGAGACCTCGTCGATGACCGGACGGCGCTGCTGGCGGTCAGTCACGTCTTCTTCACTACCGGCTGGACCCTCGATCTCCGGACCCTGGCCGATATCGCCCATGCCGAGGGTGCGCTTCTGCTGGTGGACGCCTATCAGTCGGCCGGGATCAAACCGCTTCCGGTCAAGGAACTGGGCGTGGATATCCTGCTCGCGGGCGGGCTGAAATGGCTCCTCGGCGGACCAGGGATCGCGTTCCTCTACGTGAGCGAAGAACTGCACGGTGGGCTCGATCCGCGGACCACCGGCTGGTTCGGAGTCGAAGACCAGTTCGACTTCAACGCCGGACAGCGATCACTCAGGGAGGACGCCAGGCGCCTGGAAGCCGGTACTCCCTCGCCGGCTTCGGTATTCGCGGCCCGAGCCGGTCTCGACCTGGTGCTCGATCCCGGTGTGGAAGTTCTCGGGGCCCGGGTCAAGGCCATGATGCGGTTGTTGAAGGTCATGGCGAGTGAGCGGGGGATAGAAGTGAAGATGCCGGAGGATGAGGAGCGGTGGTCGGGTATCGCTATCCTGCCGGATGAGGATCCCCGGGCGACTGTGCGGGCCCTGGCAGGGGAGGGGATCATCGTGGATGCCCGGCCAACCGGGGTGCGGATTTCACCCTACGCCTACAACACCCCGCTCGACCTGGAGATCATGCTCGATACGATCGCTGCTCTGCGCGTGGACTGATTACCCTGCTTTCGGGGCGTCGAGAGCCATCCTGACACCTCTCATGAGTTCGGCCACGGTCAACGGCTTGATCAGGTAAGTGATACCCGGCATCGTCAGATACCGGTACATCGTCTCACTGGCCTCATCTTCGCCCATCAGTCCGACTCTCGCTTCAGGAGCCTCCCTCAGCAGGTCCATGAGCGTCTTGACCCAGACCATCTCGGGCAAAAGCACGTTCAGCAGCACCAGATCGACAAGGTGACCGTGTTTCTTGAAGAGATCGAGGCCTTCGACCCAGCTGCGCGCCGGCAGTCCGCTATATCCGAAACTGGTCAGGCTCTCCTGGATCAGGTCGCGGGTGTCATTGTCCTCTTCAATGATGAGCACGGTTTCGTGGCCGCTGAGAGAAGCGATTTCGGCATCATCCAGGACATCATCCTCGAATCCAGTCTTGACCGCTTCCGTTTCATCCGGTACTTCCCCGGCTTCCTCGACCGCTTCCGGTTCATCCGGTATTTCCCCGGCGTCCTCGATCGCTTCCGGTTCATCCGATACCGGTTCGACAGCCGGTTCAACTTCGGGAATCTCGACTCCCACTTCTGTCGACTCAACCTCGAATTCAGGCGCTGCCGGTGTCTCTACCTCATCGGCATCGATCGCAGGGGCTCTCTCCTCCGCCTCAGCAGCAGGTGCCTCCTCCGCGACAGCTTCCGCCCTGTCCTCTTCTTCCGGTGGCGGTTTGACAAAGGTCCTTCTGGTCGGAACTTTTACCACCGCCGACTGCCGCCTGAACTGCTGCCGGATTCGGGATCGGGGAATATATATCTCTACCGAAGTACCACTGCTTGGGGCGCTCTCGATTTCAATGTATCCCCGGTGGTTCTTGATGATGGTGTAGGTGACGGCCAGGCCCAGTCCGGCCAGGGGGGTGCTGGGCCGGGTCGAGAACAGGGGCTCGAAGACGTGCTCGAGTACTTCGCGCGGCATCCCCGGTCCATTGTCGCTGATATCGAGGTGAATGTACTCACCCTGCGGCAGGAGGAATCCGAGTCGGGGAGTTGCGCGATCGACTGCCAGCGGTTGACAGGTCACGGTAACGCCTCCACCTGTCTCCTCGGCCGCCTGGAGGGAGTTCCGAAGCACGTTTCGGAAGGCTTCAGTCAACTGATCTCTGTCCCCGAAGATCGGATAGAGCTCGTCGGCGATTTGCAGCTCGATCTCTTCAATGGATTCAGGATTGTCTGCCCTGAGGTCCTCTACGGCGGCATGGAGCAGTTCACCGATGGCGATGTCGGCTCCGTCACGGATGCCGCGTCGGGGAAAGAGCTCGATGCGTCTCTCCAGTTCGGAGAGCCGACGCAAGGTCTCGTGGATCTTGGGATCGGAACCCATATCACCGAGCGGAATGAGCGCCTCCAGGATCATCTCCAGGTCGGTGTTTATACTGCCCATGACCCGGCTCAGCAGGTCCATCTTCTCGGTGAACGCGATCCGTTTCCGGAGCGCGTCCTCCTGGGAGATGTCCTGAACCCCGACGAAGATCACATCCTCTCCATTCTCTGACGAGGCTGCCATCGAGAGTTCCAGGATGAGCACCGAACCGGAGTAATCAATGGCGTGTACCTCGAAGTTCTGGGGCTGCGAAATGGCCTGGATGAGGTACTGCTGGACCTTCTCCGTATCTCCGGGATCGATCAGTGCGGTGAGCGGTCTCCCTTCGATATCATCGAGATCGCAGTTCATCAGATCGAGGAAGCACTTATCTGACCACGTGACAATTCCTTCTGTGTTCAAAGTCAGCACACCGTCGAAGTAGGAATCGATCAGCAGCTGATACACCGGCAGGGGATCAGCAGCCTCCCCGCCGTTCTTCCTCTTCGACCGCGCTGCCAGTCCAACGACTGGTATCAGCAGAGAGAGGGATGGCAGGAGCTCGGTGCAGAACAGGGAAACGGGCATGAGGCCCCCCGGGTGTGTGTTATTCGACCAGTCTCCAATGTAGTCGGAAAATAGGACAACTGTTTTCAGGTACGCAAGTATTCCATGTCCCGTATCTTTCCACAAGTAGTGTAATGTAACATTTTCAGATGGACCTGCCATGGTCGTGGGTCATCGTGATCCGAACGCAAAGGAACAGGTGCCTGAGATGAGTTCGGCCGCCAGAGAGACAGAGATTGCCGCCATGCAGACCCGCATCCGTGAGCTGGCGGAGGAACGGCG
>JALGWK010000243.1 GCA_025774205.1 bacterium | reverse complement strand
CTCGGCCGGGGTGTGGCTCAGGCCTCCCACACTGGGAGCGAAGAGCATGCCCATTGGCGCCAGGCGGGCGATCGACTGAGCGTCATGACCGGCACCCGACGGCAGGATCCGGTGGGGATAGCCGTAGGGTACCACAGCTTCGCGCAAGGTGTTGATCACCAGCTGATCGGCCGGCGCCGCCGGGATCTGGACCAGAGTCTCCCACTCGACCGTCACGCCCTCCTCACGGGCGATAGTGTCGAAGCGTCGGACGAGACCTGAGATGGCATCATCGAGGATGATCCGGCTGGGATCGCGGATATCGATCGTAAAGCGAGCCAGGGAAGGAATGACGTTCGGCGCCCCCGGTTCGGTCTCGACCACGCCGACAGTGGCGACCAGATCGCCGCCCTGGGAATGTACTTCGTCGCGGACCGAGACGATCATCCTGGCCGCCGCCGCCATCGGATCATTCCGATCGGACATCCGTGTCGTGCCGGCATGGTTGGCTGTTCCCCGGACGGTGATCTCATATTCATCGAGGGCTACGATCCCCTCCACGATACCGACCTGGAGGCCCTCCCGTTCAAGGATACGACCCTGCTCGACGTGCACCTCGAGGTAGAGTGCCAGTTCATCCGGCAATCGGCGCGCGTGCACCGCGTTTTCGGGATCGAGACCCATCTCACGGAGGATATCGGTCAGAGGGCGATCGCCGTACTCCTCCTCCAGATCCTCCCTCGTAAGGGCGCCGATCCAGGCCCGGCTGCCCAGCAGGCCGCCCTCCTCATCGCTGAACGATACGATCTCAATCGGGTGGGAGAGGCGGATATTGAGATCGCGCATGGTCTCCACCAGCTCCAGCGCGACCATCAGCCCCAGCGCGCCGTCGTAACGCCCCCCCTGCGGCACACTGTCGAGATGGGAGCCGAGCACGATCGCCCTGGCCCCGGGATCCTCACCGGGGAGATGACCGATGATGTTTGCTATCCCGTCGACACGGACCTGCAGGCCAGCCTCTTCGAGGCGGGTGATGAACCAGCGTCGGGCTTCGAGGTCGGCGGGTGAGAAGGCGACCCGGTTGAGTCCGCCGGTGATCGGATCGCGTCCGATCTCGCCGAGAGTACGAAGGTTCCGTTCGAGTCGGGCACTGTTGACGTGGGGGAGTCCGTCCGGTGTGCGATGGGCGCCTCTCTGCATCTGTTGACCGACGGCTGGCAGGGTGAGACCCGCAAGAAGCAGAAGGGCCACCGGGGCCAGTACCCGGTGCCCGGGCATGGGTTTTCCGGTCAGCACCTGCGTCCGATGCGAAGGCCGATCTCGACAGCGGCGATGGTCTTGATGACATCCCCGAGGAGGAACGGCCAGAAACCCAGCAGCGAAGCTTCCCAGAGGCCGCTGCCGGTGAGCAGTGCCATCCAGGAGGTGCCTGCTGCCAGGATCAGGAGCCCGGCCGCCACGATGGCGACGTAGGCGCGTTTCCGGTTCAGTTCGTGACCGCTCAGCATCCCCGCCAGATAGGCCGCAACGGGGAAGGCGAGCAGGTAGCCGGCCGTGACACCGCTCAGGTAACCGAGTCCGGAAGCGCCGGCCGCGCCCGCCCAGACCGGCAGACCGAAGGCGCCGGCGACCAGGTAGAGGGCCATCGAGACGGCGGCAGGACCGGGACCGAGCACGAGACCTGCCATAAGGACGAAGAATGTCTGCAGCGTGACCGGTACGGGAGTGAAGGGCAGAGGGATC
This sequence comes from bacterium, assembly GCA_025774205.1. Classification (GTDB taxonomy): domain Bacteria; phylum Blakebacterota; class Blakebacteria; order Blakebacterales; family Blakebacteraceae; genus Blakebacterum. Next base: position 1,920 of record JALGWK010000243.1, on the reverse strand, counting down.
CGGAGGTTGGCGCTGAGCGCGGTGGCGATGGCGAAGGCGAGGATCCACACGGTCATCACGAGCGGACGGCTCCTGATCATCGGGCGGATCGCGATATTGGTCATGGTTCCGGTCTGCATCGGTCCTCCTGTGCCTGGGGTTCCGGCCCGTGATGGCGCACCGGCCCCTTGATGTTGCTCCCGTCGTGTCAAACCTACTGAATGATATTCGAGGGTGTCAATGACATCGAGGAGGGCACCTTGACAGGGGATGGGCAGGCGGTGAGACTGATGTCGTCAGCCCCCCCTTTCTTTGGAATGAGCGAATTCCCCTTCCACAGGGGCTGATCCTGCAAGGAGGATATCGATGCGCCGCATGGTTCTGCCGTTGTTCATTCCGGCCGTTTTCATGGTTCTGCCAGTCGTGTCCGGCTGCGTCAAGCGGGTCTGGGATGCCCCCGGCCTGCCTCCCGGCAGTTCGATGGCTGTCTCGGGAGATATGCGAGGCGAGACCTTCATGGTCGACGACCTCGAGGTGCGCTCATTCATGATCGAGCTGTCGACCACGAACAACCGCCGCTACCAGTTCGTGATCCTCAGCAGCGGCGTGCATCAGTACGATTACTTTCTCGACCGTCAGGCGGATGGTACCTTCGATCTGGTCGAGAAGCGGGCCGACGGGATCTCTCTGACCCGGAAGAGTTATCCGACTGAACCGGCCTACGTAGTGGTGAGAACCGATATCGTGGACCTTCTCAAGGGAGGCAAGTGATGCGCTTCCGTCTGGTGGGCCTGGCCGTTGCCCTGATCGGATTCCTGGTCATCAACTATCTCGGCAACCAGTATGGCCAGAGTCTCATCCTGCAGCAGATTGATTCCCCGGCAGAGGCAGGACAGGGGATGACGGCCGATGACGCCCGGCTCGTAGGTGAGATCGAGACACTCAAGCGGATGCGGGTCATGATAGACACCCTCGATGCCCTGGGCGTAGAGACGGTCGACAACATCGAACTGCGCCAGGAATACCGCGCCTCGGTAGATCATCTGGAAAGACTCCGCATGTCCTATTTCCTGAGCCAGGCGATCTGGCGGCAGACGATCAGGAACATGATCTGGGGCATCGTCGTGGTGATCTTCCTGCTGCCCCTCGCACTGCTGCTCGACCAGCGTTATCCAGTCGGTCGGGTGCGGCCCGGAGATGAAAGCGACGACGCTGATCCTGAACCGCGCAGCTTCAATCAGGAGACGTTTCGACCGACATGAGCCCTGTCCGCAAGATCCTTCTCCTGGTCCTGCTGATGCTCCTGATCCTGGTTGGAGGAACGGTCGGTTATATGGTGATCGAAGGCGCCTCGCTGCTCGATTCGGTCTATATGACGATCATCACGCTCTCATCGGTCGGGTATGACGAGACCATCCAGCTGAGTCCTGCCGGGCAGGTATTCACCATCATCCTCATCTCCTTCGGTTACGTGGAACGTCAGATCAAGGGATTGAAGGAACACTACATCATCTGTGGATTCGGGCGGATGGGGGGTGTTCTGGCCGGGCAGCTGGACGAGCAGAAGGTGCTTACGTGGAACGTCAGATCAAGGGATTGAAGGAACACTACATCATCTGTGGATTCGGGCGGATGGGGGGTGTTCTGGCCGGGCAGCTGGACGAGCAGAAGGTGCCCTTCGTGGTAGTGGAACAGGAGAGCGAAGCGGTCGCGCGCCTCGCGGCTTCCGAATACCTGTTCGTGGACGGTGATGCCACGACCGAGGATGTGCTGGAGCGGGCCAATATCAGGAACGCCAAAGGACTGATCAGCGGCGTGGCCTCCGATGCCGACAACCTCTTCGTCACCCTGACCGCGCGGGGGATGAATCCCGACCTCTTCATCATGGCTCGTGCCGTCGAGGAGAAGAGCGAGGGGAAGCTCCTGATGGCGGGAGCCGAC
>JALGWK010000023.1 GCA_025774205.1 bacterium | reverse complement strand
GCCATCGAGGAGGGCGAGATGGTGCTCGGGACCCAGATGACCATGGGAACCCAGCTGATGGCCATCGCCGACCTGAGTCGCATGGAGGTGGAGGTGGACGTCGATGAGACCGACGTGGTGGCGGTAGCAGTCGGTCAGCGCGCTGAGGTCGAGGTCGATGCCCTGCCAGATACCATCTTCGCCGGCATCGTCACCGAGATCGCCAACGCCGGGGTCACCCTCGGGGCAGGCACGCAGATGGAGGTCACCAACTTCGCTGTCAAGGTGGAGCTGTACGATTCCGATCCACGATTGAGATATGGCATGTCGGCGGCCGTGGACGTTCTTACTGAAACTCACGCGGATGTCGTCCACATCCCGATGCAGGCTCTTACGGCGAGACGGAAGGCCGATCTGGTGGTGTCAAACGGGGGAGAAGAGGAAGCGGCCGGGACCGTATCCGGCGCTGATGAAGATGAATACGTGGAGGTCGTGTTCGTTGTGACCGACGCGGGCACCGTGGAACTGAGAGTGGTTGAGACCGGTATCTCGGGCACCACTCACATCGAGGTCATCTCCGGACTCGAGGAAGGTGAACAGGTGGTAACCGGACCTTTCCGCCTTCTCAGCCGTACATTGAAGGATGGTGACAGGGTAACGGTTACAGATTCACTGCTCGAGGACGGACGCGACCGGTAACTGGGAGACAGGAATAGATCATGCAGCCGATTATCAATCTTTCTGGGATCACGAAGGAATACATCATGGGGACCCAGATCGTCCGCGCGCTCCGCGGGGTCGATATCCAGATCAACCAGAATGAATACGTAGCGATCATGGGACCTTCAGGATCCGGCAAGTCTACCCTGATGAACCTGATCGGTTGTCTCGACACTCCCACCGCGGGAACCTATCTCTTCGATAACGTCTCGGTCGAGAACATGACCGACGACGAGCTGGCCGAGATCAGGAACCAGAAGATCGGCTTCGTTTTCCAGACCTTCAATCTGCTCCCGCGCGCCGACGCGCTCCATAACGTCGAACTGCCGCTTATCTACAGCGGTATTTCGGCGGGCGACCGACGCCGCCGGGCTCTCGAAGCGCTCGAATCGGTCGGTCTAGGCGATCGGGTCGACCACAAGCCGAACGAACTCTCGGGCGGGCAGCGCCAGCGGGTGGCGATCGCCCGGGCCCTGGTGAACAATCCCTCGATCATCCTGGCCGACGAACCGACCGGTAACCTCGACACAACGACCGGTGAGGAGATCATGGCGGTTCTCGAGATCCTCTTCCAGGCGGGGAACGCGATCATCCTGGTCACCCACGAGGAATACATCGCTGAACATGCCAACCGGATCGTGCGTATCCTCGATGGCAAGATCGGCTCCGATGACAGGGTCGAACGGCGCCGCCATGCCAACGGGGTTACGGCGGCTCAGAGTTCCGGTCATCAGTAGGCAGGTGCCCTGTCACGCAGCAACCGTCGCATGACATGACACTGGAACCTCCCGGAAGAGTGCGCTGAGACTCATGCAGGTCACCCGTTTCCTCATAGAGATTCGTGAGAGCATCGCGGCCGCCTTCCGCGCCCTGCGCGCCAACCTGCTCCGTTCCATCCTGACGACGCTGGGTATCGTGGTCGGCGTCACCGCCGTCATCGCCATCGTCAGTCTTCTCCATGGGCTCGATCGCACCGTCAAGCGTGAGGTCGCCGGTCTGGGTACCAACGTCCTCTACGTGGGCAAGTACCCCTGGATCCAGATGGATGACTTCTGGAAGTTCAGGAATCGCAAGGATATCACCCTTGAACAGGGTCAGCGCCTCCTCGATCTGGTCACCCTGCCTGCGGCCGCCTCGCTGCAGGTGTCGGCGAGTTCAACCGTAAAGTGGCGGGAGCGCACAGCCCGGAGTGTCTCGCTCGACGGACACACCAGTGAGGGGCGACTCGTGCACGACCTCGATCCCGAGTTCGGGCGATTCTACACCTCCCTGGAAGCTCGTGACGGGAGCAACGTCATTATTCTGGGGAACGGTCTCTGGAGGGATCTCTTCGAGGAACGCGATCCGCTCGGACAGCGGGTTCGGGTCGGCCGGCATGTCTTCACGGTGATCGGCGTGCTGCCGGAGCAGGGGACCATGATGGGGATGGACCAGAACGCGAGCGCCGTGATCCCGCTCCAGACCCTGCTCAAGCTGTTCGGTACCCGCCGTTCGATGGTGATCACGCTGCGTTCACCCGACGCCGAGTCGCTCGCGCTGGTCGAGGATGAGGCCAGGGGCCTGCTGCGTCGGATCCGGGGTATTCCCTTCGGCGCGGAGGATGATTTCGCGATCAACCGGCAGGAGATGCTGCTCGATCTCTTCCGCAGTCTGACGGCCGCGCTCTTCGCGGTGATGATCGGCGTGGCGAGCCTCTCACTGCTGGTGGGCGGGATCGGCATCATGAACATCATGCTGGTTTCGGTCACCGAACGGACCCGGGAGATCGGGATCAGGAAGAGCGTGGGAGCAAAACGGCGTGACATCATGTGGCAGTTCCTGGTGGAGTCGGTGGTGGTGAGCGGGCTCGGGGGGGCGATCGGAATGGGGCTCGGACTCGCTATCGCGCTCGTCGTCTCCTCCGTTACTTCACTGCCGGCGGCGGCGCCGATATGGGCGGTGTTGCTCGGCCTGGGATTCTCAACCTCGGTAGGGCTCTTCTTCGGGATCTACCCGGCGGCAAAGGCCGCCGGCCTCGATCCTATCGAAGCGCTCAGGTTCGAGTAGGGGGGAGAGATGGCGGTCAGCATCAGGGAAACCGGCCGGGTCGCGATGAGTTCTCTCTTCGCCAACCCCCTGCGCAGCCTGCTGACGAGCCTCGGGATCATCATCGGCGTCCTGGCCGTGGTGGGCATGAGCAGTATGATCAAGGGACTCGAGCGCTTCTTCTCCGAGCAGCTCAGCGACCTTGGCAGTGAGACATTCTATATCCAGACCAGGCCAAGTGTGGAGATCCAGGTCGGAGGTCACAGCAACGAGACCGACTGGGATGAACTCACTCTCGATGACATGTACGCGATCAGAAAGGACGCCGATTCGGTCGAGCTGGTGTCGGGGTCGAGTACCCATTTCGGGGTGGAAGTCCGGTACGGGGGAGAGAAAACGAATCCGAATGTCATCCTCTACGGCGGTGATGAGAACCTCCCGCGGATACAGGGGCTGGATCTGGAGGCCGGCAGGTTCTTCGGGCCGCTCGACAACTCGAATCGGCGCAACGTTGTCATCCTCGGAGCCGATCTCGTCGAACGCTTCTTCCCGACCATCGATCCTCTCGGCCGTGAGATCCGGATCGACAGTCACCGCTTTCTTGTTATCGGGGTACTGGAACGTCAGGGAGAATTCCTCGGTTTCAGCCAGGACAACATCGTCTTCGTGCCCCTCACCACCTTCCGGAAGTACTGGGGGAGACGGAGCGAGGTGCAGATCGCGGTGATGGCCCGGCCGGGGCGCCTCCAGTACGCGGTCGACGAAACAGTCAGCATCCTGCGAAATCGCCGCGGGGTGGCCCCCGGTGAGCCGAACGACTTCGAGATGATAACTTCCGACAGTATCAGGGATATGATGAACGCGCTGATCCTCGGTATCAGCCTGGTGATGGTCGGGATCGCCAGCATCAGCCTCCTGGTGGGCGGTATCGGTATCATGAACATCATGCTGGTCTCGGTCACCGAAAGGACGAAGGAGATCGGAGTCAGGAAGGCGGTCGGGGCTCGCCGGAGTGATATCGTGTTCCAGTTCCTCGTTGAGGCAGTGGTACTGAGCGGTGTGGGGGGGACCATCGGGGCCGCGATCGGGGTCGGTATCGGTCTCCTGGTCGGGATCGTTACCCCGCTGCCGGCCGCAGTTCCTTCGATCCGGTCGAAGCGCTCAGGTACGAATAGGGCGTTTACCGCGCTTGTTCCAGCGTTCTCACTTTCGCATCTTATATATTCTATGACTGTTCATGGCTCTTCGGCATCAGCTCCTGATGATCAGCATCAGCGATTCATGCGACGGGCGATCGACCTGGCCCGGCTCGGCCGGTGGACCACGCCGCCGAACCCGGCCGTAGGCGCGGTCGTGGTCCGTGAGGGAACGATCATCGGTGAGGGGTATCACGAACGTCCGGGCGAACCGCACGCCGAAGTGGCCGCCCTCTCGGATACCGGCGCCAACGCTGAGGGAGCGACCCTCTACGTCACCCTGGAGCCCTGCAATCATCACGGAAGAACCCCACCCTGTACTGAGGCAATCATCGAAGCGGGGATCGAGCGGGTGGTTGTCGCGGCAGAGGATCCGTGCTGTCACGACTGCGGGGCCGGTCTGGATCGGTTGCGAAATGCCCCGCTGGAAGTGATCACGGGGGTGGAGAGTAACCGGGCCATAGCCCTGAACAGCAGGTATTTCCTGGCTTCGAGCGAAGCGCGACCGGTGGTGATCGCCAAAGCAGCCCGAACGCTCGATGGGCGGACCATGCTTCCCGGCCGGAGGACACTTGCCGTCACGGGCGCGAAGGCGCTCGAACAGGTCGGCTGGCGTCGATCGGAGGTGGACGCCATGCTGGTGGGGAGCGGCACCATCCTGGCTGACGATCCACGGTTGAGCGCGCGGCGCACCGACGGCACTCTGTTCGATCGCCAGCCGAGGCGCGTGATTGCGGACCGGCGACTGCGCACTCCACCCGGAGCCCGGGTCATTACTTCGCCCGGGGGAGCGGTCATGGTGCTGACGGCGCCTGAGATGCTGGAGACCGACGCGGCAGAGGCGCTCAGGAACGCGGGAGCGGAAGTCACGGGGGTGGAGATCGACCCGCGGGGCGGACTCGATGTCAGGGGGATCATGGGCGTCCTGCATGAGATCGGGATCGGCGGAGTCATGGTGGAGGGCGGCGGCGGACTGCTGGCATCGCTGGCATCGGCCGACCTCATCGATCACTGGGAGATCTGGATCTCACCGAAGGTGACCGGCGCCGGGGGCGGAATCATGCGTGAAAGCCTTGCCGCTCCGGTCCGACTGGGAGCGATGCGGGTCCGGGAGTACGGCGAGGATCTGCTGGTCACGGCGCTGCCGGACGCTGATCTGGAACCGGGCTTCTGTCTTTAGAAGCGGTAACAGCTTTCGAAAGGGTGCAGCATGTTCAGCGGAATTGTGGAAGCGATGGGCCAGGTTGTGAAGCTGGAGCAGAAGAATGAAGCAGTACGATTCACGATCTCGGCCAGGCCGATCGTCGGGCGACTCTCACTTGGAGACTCCGTCTGTACCAGCGGCGTCTGCCTGACTGTGGTGGAGTTCGACGTGGAGACGTTCTCGGTTGAGGCGATACCCGAGACTCTCAGGCTGACCACTCTCGGGGATCTGCGGGAAGGGGACCGGGTGAATCTGGAACTCGCGCTGACCCTGCATCAGGGCCTCGGCGGCCACCTTGTCTTCGGTCATATAGACGGGGTCGGTGAGCGTCTTTCGGGCCCCCCGGACAGCTACGACGCCCGGGAGGCGGGCAAGGATGAAGTGATCCACTGGTACTCCGCGCCACCTGCCATCATGCGCTACATGGTGTTCAAGGGCTCGATCACCATCTCAGGAGTCAGTCTTACCGTCGTCGATGTGGCCGATGAAGCCTTCTCGGTGGCGCTGATTCCTCACACCCTGGAAGTGACCAGTCTCGGAGATATCGAGATCGGTGACAGGGTCAACCTCGAAGTGGACATGATCGCCAAGTACGTCGCCGCGCAACTGGAGCCGTACCTGCAGCAACTCAAAGGAATCGGGTGAGAGCATGAACGAGAAGGATGAATACCTGGACAGTGACAGCGCTGAGAGCGGGTACACCGGTCCGGCTCCGGGTTTCGACAGCATCAAAGATGCCATCAGTGAGATCGGGTCGGGGAAGATGGTCATTGTGGTGGACGACGAGGACCGCGAGAACGAGGGCGATTTGATCATGGCTGCCGATACAGTGACGCCCGAGGCGATCAACTTCATGGTCACCCACGGTCGCGGTCTGGTCTGCACCCCGCTGCTTGAAGACCGGCTCAACATGCTCGACATCAAGCCGATGGTCCAGGACAACACGGCGCTGTTGAGTACGGCCTTCACCGTTTCCGTCGATGCCCTGGAGGGGGCGACCACCGGGATCAGCGCCCATGACAGGGCCCGGACGATAGAATTGCTGATCGATCCAGCCACCCGGCCCACCGACCTTGCCCGACCGGGCCACATCTTCCCCCTGCGGGCAGAGAAGGGTGGAGTACTCACCCGGGCCGGTCATACCGAGGCTACGATCGACCTGGCGCGGATGGCCGGGCTCAAACCGGCCGGAGTGCTCTGCGAGATCATGAGCGAGGACGGAACGATGGCCAGGGTTCCCGAATTGAGGGAATTCGCCGAAAGGCACAGCCTCAAGCTGATCACCATCAAGGACCTGATCGCCTATCGGCGTCAGGTGGAATTCCTGGTGAACAGGGTCGCGGAGGTGGATTTCCCGACCAGATTCGGAGCGTTCCGAATGCACCTCTATGAATGCCGCGTGGATGATCATCACCACATGGCGATTGTGAAAGGTGACATCACGGATGGTTCCGCGGTACTGGTCCGGGTTCACAGCCAGTGTCTCACGGGTGACCTCTTCCACAGCATGCGCTGTGATTGCGGAGACCAGCTCGAAGCCGCCCTGGCCATGATCGAGCAGGAGGGCAGAGGTGTACTGCTCTACATGAGGCAGGAAGGGAGGGGTATCGGTCTGGCCAACAAGATCAGGGCCTATGCCCTCCAGGATCGGGGTCGGGATACGGTGGAAGCCAATGAAGAACTGGGTTTCGAGGCCGATCTCCGTGATTACGGTGTCGGCGCTCAGATTCTGTGGGACCTGGGAATCCGCGATATCAAGCTGATGACCAACAACCCGCGGAAGGTTGTCGGTCTCGCCGGGCACGGACTCACGATCAGCGAACGGATCGCTCTTCAGGTCAAGCCGAACAAGGTCAACACCCGTTACCTGCAGACCAAGAAGGACAAGCTGGGACACATCATGACCTTTTACCCTGCCGAAGAGGAACAGGGATGAGCCATCAATTGTATCGGGGCAAACTGGACGGTGACGGCCTGCGGATCGGGATTATCGCGGCCGATTTCAACCGGGAGATCGTCGAATCGCTCCTCGATGGCGCGCTCACCATTCTGACCGATCACGGTGTCGCACGCTCTGACGTAACTGTCGTCCGGGTTCCCGGAGCCCTTGAACTGCCCCTGGCAGCCAGTATCCTGGCCGGTTCCGGTACCGTGGACGGGATCATAGGCCTCGGTTGCGTGATCGAGGGAGAGACGACCCATTTCGAACATGTCAGCCGGGAATCGATCGGAGGATTGACCAGGGTCTCGCTCGATTCCGGCATTCCGGTCGCGACAGGGGTGCTGACGGTCGGTACCGAGGCCCAGGCTCTGGTCCGCGCCGGACTGGCACCCGACGCGGGTGGGGCAAAGGGGGAGGAAGATCGCCATCGGGGCAGGGAAGCAGCCCGGGCATGTCTTGAGATGGTGAACCTGCTCCGCTCAATGAAGGAAACAGGCTGAGATGGGTCTCCGGCGGAAAGCAAGAGAGGTCGTGCTCCAGGCACTCTATGCCTGCGAGATCGGTGAGGAACCGATCGAACAGGCCCTCAATGATCTGCTCTCCGCGGCGGAGTATGAAGAAGATCTTGTCGATTTCGCGCGGAGGCTGGCGATACGGGTGGATCGTGAACACGAGGCGTTGGACCGCATCATCGCAGAGCGGGCGGTGAACTGGGACCTGGGGCGGATCGCTCTGATCGACAAGCTCATCCTCAGGATGGGATTGTGTGAACTGCTCCATTTTCCTGATATCCCCAGCAAGGTCTGTATCAACGAATCGATCGAAATGACGAAGAAGTACTCTTCATCAGACTCGAAACGGTTTGTGAACGGCATCCTCGATTCTGTATACCGGGAGATGACCGAAAGGACCGTATGAAACTTGCGCTTATCAGTGATATACACGGCAACCGCCATGCCCTTGAGGCGGTATGGGCGCGCGTCGAGAAGGAATCGCCGGACCAGATCATCTGCGGCGGCGATATTGTCGGCTATGGAGCCTTTCCGGCCGAATGCGTACAGTGGGTGAGGGAGAACTGCGACGTAACGGTTCGTGGAAATCACGATCATCACGTGGTGCAGATCTCAGGAGCTCACAACTTCAATCCTAGGGCGTATGCGGCCCTGGCCTGGACGGCTGAGAACATCCCCGAAGACGATCTCGCGTGGCTCGCCACACTGCCCATGTCGGCGGAACTGAACGACATCAGGATCACTCACGGACATCCGATGCTTCCAGAGGCGTGGCTCTACATCCTTGATCGGCACCAGGCCGACATGGCCCTGAAATCGGTGGAGGAGAAAGTGGTGGTAACCGGCCATAGCCACGTGCAGGCCTGTTTCATCGAGAAGGAAGCTCCTGCGCGGCTGGTTCATTTCCGGGAGATCGAACTGAGGGAGAGGCGAAGCGTTTTGAATCCGGGCAGCGTCGGTCAACCCCGCGACGGCGATCCGCGGGCGGCCTTCGCCATCCTCGACACCGAACCATGGACTTATACCCCCATGCGGGTGGCTTACGATGTCGAAGGCGCGCGCGACGCGATCCTCGACGCCGGTCTGCCGGTTGAACTCGGCGACCGGCTGCTGGCGGGTTACTAGGCGGAAGAAGGGGCGACAGCGATGGCTCTCAACATCACCAAAATGTTCAGCACCAAGCACGATCGGGAGCTGAAGCGTCTCGCCCCGATGGTGGAGAAGATCAACGGCTTCGTCGAGGAGTGTCGCTCACTCTCCGACGCGGATCTCCAGGCCATGACCGACCAGTTCAGGCAGCGCCTGGCCGAGGGTGAAACAGTCGACGAGATCATGCCGGAGGCGTTCGCGGTGGTGAAGGATGCCTGCCGCCGCCTGGTCGGGCAGATATGGCAGATCACGGGACGTGATATCGAATGGGATATGGTGCCGTACGATGTCCAGCTGATCGGCGCCATTGCGATGCATGAGGGCAAGATCGCCGAGATGGCAACCGGGGAAGGGAAGACCCTGGTCGCCACCATGCCTCTCTATCTCAACGCCCTGGAAGGGAAGGGCGTCCATCTGGTCACGGTCAACGACTACCTGGCCCGTCGTGACGCGGAATGGATGGGCGGTGTCTATCGCTGGCTCGGACTGGATGTGGGAATCATCCAGCATGACATGATGCCCGACGAGCGGAGGGCCGAGTACAACAAGGACATCACCTACGGGACGAACAACGAATTCGGTTTCGACTATCTCCGCGACAACATGGCCATCACGCCGGAACACAGGGTTCAGCGTGAACATCACTATGCTATCGTAGATGAGGTCGACTCGGTTCTGGTCGATGAAGCGCGCACACCCCTCATCATCTCCGGTCCGGTCGATCGGAGCACCCACAAGTTCGACGAGTACCGCCCCAAAGTACAATCCCTGGTCCGGGCCCAGACACGCCTGGTGAACTCCCTCTTCAGTGAGGCCGAGAGACTGCTTAATGAGGCCGAAGAGGAGGAGGAGAGCAACAAGGAATACACGGCCGGGATCAAGTTCCTGCAGGTGCAGAGGGGATCTCCGAAGCATAACAAGCTGATGAAGCTCAAGAAGGAGACGGGTATCATCAAGCTGCTGGAGCGGGTGGAGAACGATTACCTGCGCGAGAAGAAACTGCATGTCCTCGATGAGGACCTTCTTTATGTGATCGACGAGAAGGCCAATACCATCGATCTCCAGGACTCCGGCCGCTCCAATCTCAGTCCCAACGATCCCGATCTCTTCGTGCTCCCCGACCTCTCGGGGATCATGAGCGAGCTGGAAGGGAAGGTGGAGAGCGGAGATCTTTCGGACGAGCGGGCTGAGCATGAGCGGGAGAAGTTCCACCGGAATTACGCTGACAGGAGTGAGCGGCTCCACAACATCCACCAGCTCCTGAAGGCCTACACGCTCTTCGAGATCGATGTGGATTACGTTGTCCAGGACGGTCAGGTGATCATCGTGGATGAGTTCACCGGCCGTCTCATGCCCGGTCGGCGGTTTTCGGAAGGACTCCACCAGGCGCTGGAGGCCAAGGAAGGGGTCAAGATAGAGAAAGAGACCCAGACGCTGGCCACCATCACGATCCAGAACTACTTCCGGATGTACAGCAAACTCTCGGGTATGACCGGTACCGCCGAGACGGAAGCGGGGGAGTTCTGGGAGATCTACGAACTCGACGTCCTCGTCATTCCCACCAACCGGGAAGTGGTCAGGGACGAGATGGATGACGTCATCTTCCGGACCAAACGGGAGAAATTCAACTCCATTATAGAAGAGATAACCGAGTGTTATCGCGCCCAGCGCCCGGTCCTGGTCGGTACCACGAGTGTCGAGGTCTCCGAGATGCTATCGCGGATCCTGAAGCGGTCCGGCGTCCCTCACGAAGTGCTCAATGCCAAACAGCACCAGCGTGAGGCAGAGATCGTCCTGATCGCCGGTCAAAAGGGAGCCATCACCATCGCGACCAACATGGCGGGGCGAGGTACCGATATCAAGCTGGGGGAGGGGGTTGTCGATCTCGGAGGGCTCCATATCATCGGCACCGAGCGCCACGAGGCCCGACGGATCGATCGCCAGCTGAGGGGAAGATCGGGACGGCAGGGGGATCCCGGTTCGAGCCGTTTCTACATGAGCCTGGAAGACGATCTGATGAGGCTCTTCGGGTCCGATCGGATCGCCGGCGTCGGAGGGCGAGGTCATCGCCCATCCGATGGTTACGAAAGCGATCGGCAAGGCCCAGCAGCGGGTCGAGGCGCAGAACTTCGGCATCCGGAAGCGACTGCTCGAATACGACGACGTGATGAACACCCAGCGGGAAGTTATCTACACGCGGCGGGGTCGGGCGCTCGACGCGGTCGCGCTCGGCGAGGACGTTGAGGAACTTATTCTCGATATCAGTCATGACATCGTGAACCGTTTCACCGGGGAGAACACCTACGCCGATCAGTGGCAGTGGGATGATCTGCATCGGGAACTGCTGGAGGTCTGTTTCGTCGATCTCAGGGTGGATGAGACGAAGCGCGCCGAGATGGACCAGGAGGATCTGCTTGAGGCGATTTCGACCGGAGTCAGTGAGGCGTGGTCCAGGAGGAAGGAACTGCTGGGGGATGATCTCAGCGGGAAACTCGAGCGATACGCCATTCTTCGCGTCATCGATGAGAAGTGGATGAGCCATCTCTACGAGATGGACCGTTTGAAGGAAGGCATCAGCCTTAGGGCTTACGGTCAGAAGGATCCTCTGGTAGAGTACAAGCAGGAAGGCTACTACCTGTTCATGGACATGCTGTCGAGCCTCACCCGGGAGACGATGCAATTCCTCTTCCGCGAGTCGGCCGCGGTCGAGAACCAGCTCCAGCAGCAGGCCATGAGTGTGCGGGCTCGAAGTGGTGAGGCCGTCCACCAGGACGCGGTCGGAATGGCTTTCAGGGGGGCGATGGTGGAGGGGGGAGGAGGCACGCAAGCAGGAGGGGCGGGTCCAGAAGCGCCACCGCCCGGAGGAGCCCCGGCCAAACGCCGGCCGGTCACGGTCGGCCAGGAACCGGGCCGGAACGATCCCTGTCACTGCGGATCGGGGAAGAAATTCAAGCACTGTCACGGGCGATGAAGGAGATCTGCAAGCGATGAAGGGCACTCGATGGACACTTTCGCGGTTCTTCGTGATTCTTGCCTCTCTGCGTCGTGACCGGCGGCAGGCGGTCAGGATGGGGGATGCCCTCCATGTTGTCGAACGGGTGCTGCTCGTGCTTCCCCTCGATGAAGGTGATCGCCAGAATGTCCTGCCGCAGATATTCTCATTCAAGTCGGAGTTCCCCCAGTGGGAACTCGATACGACATGGCCATCGATCTGAGCATGGATATGCACCCGTTCGTGCCCTATCTGCTCGATCGCTGCCAGGTTCCCCTGAAGATGGGGGTCAATGAATCCGGTCGTATGCGTCGTCGTATCTATAATCTGGCTATCCGCCTGAAGGACTCGGGTGATGTGATGAACCGGCTGGCGGACACCCTGGCGCCAATATGCCGGGCACCGAAAGCCTGATCCCGCACATCCTCGTCATCCGGTTTTCAAGTCTGGGTGACGTCATACTCGCCGAGCCGGTATTCCGAGCCCTGAAGCGCCGCTTTCCCGATTCATCGATCACCTTCCTGACCCGATCTGCTTATGCCGATCTCCACCGGTCCAATGCCGAGGTGGATGATATCTGGGGATTCGATCCCGACACCCGATCCCTCTCCTCACTCATCCGGATGGTCAGGGAAGCCGGCTTCGACACGATTATTGATCTGCACGGTTCCCTGCGGAGCAGGCTCATTACCCTGGTGGGGGAATCTGTTACCCGCCGGTATCGCCAGCAACGCCTGCGCCGGATCCTGCTGGTGCTGAGACCGCCGCTCAAGAGGTCCCGGCCCCTCACTCCCGTCATCGATCGGTACCTCGAGACCGCAGACTGTACCGAACCGAGTGAGGCAGAGGGCACGCCGGCGGTACACCTCACCGAAGAGCAGATCAACCGGGGATTGAAGGTGAGACGGGATCTCATGGCCGGGAGGGAAGGGAGGCTGATCGTGCTGCTGCCCGGAGCCCGTCACGCTCCCAAGGAGTGGCCACGGTTCCATTTCGGCGAGCTGGCCGCGTTACTGAAACTGGGAGGGAATACGCCGATCGTGGTAGCTCCCCCCGACCAGCCGGAGATCGGGCCCGAACTGACGGATGGTGAGGATCATCCGCCCCTGCTCGGTCCGATGCCCGATATCATGCAACTGGCAGCCCTGCTGGCTGTCGCTGACGGGGTGGTCACCAACGACTCGGGTCCGATGCATCTCGCCGCCGCTCTAGGAGTTCCCACGGTAGGTCTGTTCGGCCCGACGAGCCCCGAACTCGGTTTCTCCCCACGCGGCGAATCGACCAGCCATATCCACCTCGGTCTTCCCTGCAGTCCGTGCAGCAAACATGGGCAGAGGGTCTGCTGGAGGCGGGAACGGCATTGTCTGCTCGATATTTCTCCTCGACAGGTCATAGATGAGCTGGAACGCTGTATTTCAGGGTCGGAGGGACCCGCAATTTGATGAATTTCAGAAATACCTTGATTTATAACCACTTGAACCGTATATTTAATTGCTTGTCTGCCATACACATACAGCCAGCCTGACAATGAATGTTCTTTCAGCATGCCAGGCATCCTCAGTCGGTGGGAGATATTCTGAATGCAGGCTACCGCACCAGGTTTCAAGGTCAATGACAAGATCGTCCACACGACATGGGGTGGGGGGTACATCCGCAGCGTAACAACCAAAGAGGTCGCCAATGAAGCGATCGTGTGTTACGAGATCGAACTGCTGCTGAATACTTCCCGGGTCTTTGTGCCCAAAGACAATCTCGACGTCGCGGATGTACGGCATCCCGGTTCAAAGACCGAGAACAAGAAGGCTATCGATATTCTGCGGAGTCGGAAAGCGCGTCTCTCGAACGACTGGAAGTCGCGTGTGACGTACCTGAAGAACCGGCTGGAAGATTCCACTCTTGGATGCTATGCCGAAACAGTCCGCGATCTGCACGCGGGTTATGCCGACGATTCGATATCCTCGACCGAGCGGAAGATCTACTGCAGGGCCTATGACCTGCTCGCCAGCGAGGTTGCGCTGATCCGTGACTGTGACATCAGGCAGGCGCAGCGGTTCATCGATACCCAACTGAAGTAGCTATATTTAAAGATCAAGCAGCTGAGCAGCCTTGCCAGGTACCTGGACACGTTTCAGGGCACCCGGGATGGTCCACAGAATGATCTCCAGGGTCGGCTTCGCGCTCGCCTCAAAGCAGTGTCCTCCGTATGCCTTCATGTAACGATCGCTGACTATCATGTGAGCGTGAGGAAAGAGGCTCCCATCCGCCTTCCGGCTGATGTTGCCCGAAAACGCGACCACCTCCAGGCCGTGTTTGAAGACTTTCTCGACATATCTGCCGGAATCATGATCGTAGTAACCGAGTCTGGCACCCTCGACCGCGCCGATGCCCGTGAAAGCCCCGGCTTCGATTCCCTCCATCTCGCAGAACGCTGTCAGGGCGCCGATGACCTCTTCATCCTCCTCGATACGGATTACATAGCCGCCGTCGAATGGCATCTGAAGCATTTGAGAGTCTCCCGGAATGATGTAGATTCAGCCTGATCGAAGATAGAGCGGCCCGTGAGGGAAACCAACCGCAGGTGACAGGAAGGAAGCGCATGGCAGGCACGGCCCGGAATGAGAAAGGCACCCTGGGTGAGGAGATACGGAGCCGGATGGTCTGGATAACAGCTGCCGCGGTGAGCGGGATCGTAGCGCTCCTGACCATAGTGGTTCGCCTGACCCCGAAGGGGCGGAAGACCTCAGTGCCATCTTCATCGCGAACCACCAGAGCGTCCTCGACATCCCCACCGTGATCTCTCTTCTGCCTTCGGGCGTGAACATGTTCGCCAAAAGATCTCTTTTCCGTATCCCGATCTTCGGCTGGGCCATGTACGCCCAGGGCTTCGTTTCGGTTGTTCGGAAGAACAGGAAAAAGGCGCGCCGAAGTCTCGAACCGGCAGAGACAGCGTTGAACAGCGGGCGTCAGCTCTTCCTGTTCCCCGAGGGGACCAGGAGTCGGACCGGCGAACTGGGTACGTTCAAGACCGGCGCCTTCAGGCTTGGAATAGCTACCGAGACGCCGATCGTTCCCCTCACCCTGATCGGGGCCTATTCGATCCTCCCTCCCAGTCGGAGATTCATCAGGCGCGGCACGATCACGATGGTCGTCGGGGAGGCGATCGAGACTGAAGGTCTCGAGCAGGCGGATCGTCACGAGCTGAGGGATAGAGCCCGGCGCTGGATCGAGGAAACCCGGCTGGCCTATTCTGAACCGGGCTCGGATTGACGGGCAAGTCGCCAGCGCTCCAGCAGATCCTCACGATCGAGATCGGGCATCACAACCCCATCGGCTCCGACAGCGGATTCCATCCGGCGGAAGCGCCTCTCGAAGCGTCCGGTGGCCTCACGAACAGCCAGTTCAGGATCGATTTCGAAACGGAGCAGCAGGGTCGCCAGTGACATGACCAGGTCTCCGAATTCCCAGGCAACTTCCTCAACCGCACGCTGATCACCTTCCATGGCGGCGACGACCACCTCTTCGAACTCAGCAAACTCTTCACGGACCTTGGCCAGTGCCCCGTCTGACGATCGCCATCGGAATCCGGCCCGGTCAGCCTTGGCCAGGATACGGTGAGCGCGCAGGAGGGCCGGAAAGATCGCCGGCACGCCATCCAGAACCGATTCTTTCCCTTCCTCCTGCTTCAGTCTTTCCCAGTTCCGCAGTACTTCACCGGTACCGGAGACTTCGGTTGTCGAGAAGACATGGGGGTGACGGTGGATGAGCTTCGAGGATATGCGTTCCGCGATGGCATCCAGGTCGAAGGCGCCCCGTTCCGAGGCAAGCTGGGCATGGAAGACGACCTGCAGGAGGAGATCCCCCAGTTCCTCGGTAAAAACTCGTAGGTCTCCTCCAGCAGGTGGGTCCGGAGGGTACGATGGTCCTGCTCACGGTCCCAGGGGCATCCATCGGGTCCACGGAGGAGCGCCATGATCGATTCCAGCTTCTTCAGCGGATCGGAGGGGAGGGTCCCGGGATCGGTCGACATGATCATTCCTGCTTCAGGGTGGTTGACAAAACCGGCCAGGGGTAATAAATCCATCTACATGACAGACGTCCAGAGGTTGACAGCATGACCGGTGATTCCCTCATGGCACTTTTCTGCGCCGGCACGGTCGGGATCATCGTGCTTCTCTCCGAGGGAGCCGGTCGATTCCTTGGAACCCCGGCTCGCGTCACCCGGATCATGGTGCACATTTCGACCGGTACGATCGTTGCCCTGGCGCCCCTGCTGTTCAGTACGAGATGGTGGCCGGCCGGAATAGCGTCCGTGGTGCTGGTGGGGATGATCGTCAGCATCCGCAGGGGCTGGCTGCCGGCCATTCACGCCGCAAGACCAGCCAGTTTCGGAACCATGTGGTTTGCCGTGTCAGCCCTTTTATTCTATCTGCTGGCCTGGAACGAACCGTTCATGGTCACCCTTCCGCTCCTGACGATGACCTTCGCCGACGCTGCCGGCGCGGTGATCGGCGAGTTCAGGCAGAACACCGTCCGCCTGCCCGACGCCTTCGGAGAGAAGACCTGGGACGGTTCCATCGGTGTCTTCATGCTCACCGGCTTCACCGTGAGTCTCGGCTGGGAAGCTTTCGGTCTCGGCTCTACGGGAGAAGCGCTGCTGGTCGGTCTGGCCTGCGCGCCGGTTGTGGCCGTTACCGAGGCGCTCTGCCGGAGAGGGATCGACAACCTGGCCATTCCCCTGGCGACAGTGGTGACCATCATGGTGATCCGCGCTACTCCCGGACAGCCGCACGCCGTCCTGCTGGCCGAAGCCGCTGGCCTCGTACTGGTGGCGGGATCGTTGAGATCGCGCGCCCTCAGTCCCGACGGGGCAGTGGGTGCCTTCCTCATCGTCGCCTGGCTCTTCGGTGGTGGCGGACTCACCTGGACCCTTCCCATCCTGGTCTTTTTCATCCTGTCGAGCGTTCTCTCACAGATCAACACCAGGAGACGGTTCGATCCGGACAGGGTCCTGGCCAAGGGACACCAGCGGGATATCGCGCAGGTAGCGGCCAACGGCGCCATTGCGCTGGCAGCGTATCTCGGCACGATCTCGGGATTGCCCGTGCCCGTCATGTGGGCAGCCATGCTGGGCGCCGTGGCGACCGCGACAGCTGATACCTGGGCGACCGAGATCGGTATGGGATTCCGGCGAAACGCGCGCCTCATTACTACGGGCAGGGTGGTGGCGGCCGGCACCTCAGGCGGAGTGACGCTGATCGGCTCGATCGGATCATTGATGGGCGCAGGGGTAATCAGTGCCTCAGCGCTCCCGTTGGCCCCGGTAGAGGCCGGGATCGTCGGGCTGGCCGCGCTCTCCGGTGCCGTCGGCGGTGCAACAGGATCACTGGCAGACAGCCTGATGGGGGCCACGATCCAGGCCAGATTGCGCTGCCCGGTCTGCAACCGGATGACCGAGCGGCGGAAGCACTGCGACGACATGCCGACCATCCACGCCGGTGGCTGGAGGATCGTTGATAATGACATGGTGAACGCCGTTTCAGGGCTCATCGGGGCGGGAGCGGCAGTACTCCTGTTCCTGGCACTCCTCTGAGGGCGGCAGAGACAGGTTTCACTCCCTCTGCCTTGAATCTTGACACTCAACGCCTTCCCTCGTAGTTTGCGAATCTTCATTATTTTAACGGGATTCAGGGCGATTAGCTCAGCTGGTTAGAGCGCTAGCTCGACACGCTAGAGGTCACAGGTTCAACTCCTGTATCGCCCACCATTCTCCTCTTTTCAATTCGGAGGAGCGGCTCCCTCATTCACTGTTCGCGTTCCCACTGCGGAAGCGACTGCTGGCGGAACCCGATGCCGAGAACCGGTGTGGAAGAAGAGCGTATCATCCTGACTCTGCCTGACGGCAAAGCTCTCGAGTTCCCGTTCGGGACCACTTCGAGGGAGGTGGCGGAGTCTATCGGTCCACGACTGGCCAAAGCCGCTCTGGCCGGAGAACTGAACGGTATACCGGTTGATCTGACGATGCCGCTCGAGGAGAGCGGTGAATTCAGGGTTCATACGTTCGATTCCGATACCGGGCGGGACGTATTCTGGCATTCGGGCGCCCACCTGCTGGCCCAGGCAGTCAAGCGTATCTGGCCTGAGGCGCGCCTTGCTATCGGACCTGCCGTCGAAGAGGGTTTCTACTACGACATCGAGTTCGACGAGCCGATATCGAGTGATGATTTCGAGCGCATCGAGGCAGAAATGGCGGCGATCGTCGCTGAGGACCAGAAAGTCGAGAGGCTCTCCCTGCCGGTCGAAGAGGCGAAGGCTCTCTTCGCGGAACAGGGGGAGATCTACAAGGTCCGGATCCTCGATGACCTGAAGGCGGATGAAGAAGTGGGGCTCGACGAGGGAGGAACGGTTTCCCTGTACAGTCAGGGAGAATGGTCCGATCTCTGCCGGGGCCCGCACGTGCCATCGACCGGTTACCTGAAGGCTTTCAAGGTCATGAGACTGGCCGGGGCGTACTGGCGGGGTGACCAGCGGAACGAGCAGCTTCAGCGGATCTACGGGATCGCCTTCCCGAAGAAGGCGCAGCTCGAAGAGCATCTGGTCAGACTCGAAGAGGCCAGGAAGCGGGACCATCGGAAGATCGGGCGGGAGATGGATCTCTTCTCCTTCCATGAAGAGGCGCCTGGAATGGCTTTCTGGCATCCACGCGGCATGATCCTGTTCAACGGCGTGATCACCTATATCAGGGGCAAGCTCGCCGAGCGGGGCTACCACGAGATCTTCACCCCGCTCATCATGAACGTGGATCTCTGGCGGCGCAGCGGGCATTGGGATCACTACCGCGAGAACATGTACTACACCAGGATCGACGAAGCGGATTTCGCGGTCAAACCGATGAACTGCCCGGGCGCGTGCCTGGTCTACCGGTCCGACCTCCGTTCCTATCGTGATCTGCCTTACAAGATCGCGGAGATGGGAGTTGTCCACCGACACGAACTCTCAGGCGTGCTCCATGGCCTCACACGAGTCCGCTCGTTCGTGCAGGACGACGCTCACCTCTACTGCACTCCCGATCAGATACGGGAGCAGGTGGTCGACACCGTGGAGATGGTTCGCGAAGTCTATGCCGATTTCGGTTTCGAAGACTACCACGTCGAACTTTCGACCAGGCCCGAGAAGTACGTGGGTACCATCGAGATGTGGGACAGCGCGGAGGGCGACCTGGAAGCGGCGCTGGAGGAGACCGGTCTCGAATACGTGATCAATGAAGGGGATGGCGCCTTCTACGGACCGAAGATCGACTTCCACTTCCGGGACAGCATCGGCCGGTCGTGGCAGCTCGGTACCGTCCAGGTCGATTACTCTATGCCCGAACGCTTCGATCTGGAGTATGTTGGTCCTGACGGTGGGAAACACCGTCCGATCATGATCCACCGGGCCATCTTCGGCTCGATAGAGCGGTTCATTGCCATTCTGACCGAGCACTATGCCGGTGATTTCCCGCTCTGGATCGCTCCGCGCCAGGTGGTGGTGATCCCCGTAGGTGAGGCTTACCGGGAGTACGCCTCGGCCGTGGCAGCCGGACTGAAGAAAGCCGGACTGCGGGTTGAGGTTGACGAGCGGGATGAAAAGGTGGGATACAAGATTCGCGAGGGAGAGACCGGTCGCGTCCCGTACATGCTCGTGACCGGCCAGCAGGAGTCTGACGCGGGAACAGTCAGTGTCAGGCGCCGGAAGGAAGGCGATCTGGGGGAGATGCCCCTGGATAGCTTCCTTGAAATGGTTAAAGAGGAGGGTTACACGACTCCGTGAGCAATGACCGAGGCCCACGCGTCAACTACCAGATCAAGATCTCGCCCGTGCGTGTAATCGATGATGAGGGCGCACAACTGGGGATCATGGAGGCACACGAAGCGAGAAAGATAGCCGAGGAACGGGGACTTGATCTCGTGGAGGTCGCTCCGAACGCCCGTCCGCCGGTCTGCAAGATCATGGACTACGGGCGGTACAAGTACGAGCAGGCCAAGAAGGATAAGGAAGCCCGGAAGAAACAGCATCAGATCACGATCAAGGAGATGAAGTTCCGTCCCAAGATCAATGATCACGATTACGATTTCAAGGTCGCCCATGTCCGTGAGTTCCTCGAAAAAGGGGACAAGGTAAAACTCACGATCATGTTCCGTGGCCGGGAGATGATGCATCAGGAATTCGGGCGGGCGATCCTCGATCGCGTCAAGGTGGACATCGGGGATATCGCTGTAGTGGAGCAGGAGCCGAAGTCGGAAGGACGGAACATGACCATGGTCGTGGCACCGTCCAGAAGCGCTGCGGTGGCAGCAAAGAAGCCGGAATCAACCGAGGAAGAGGACGAGGGATAGGGAAAGCAACATGCCCAAGATGAAGAGCAACCGGGCCGCCATGAAGCGGTTCAGGAAGACCGGCACCGGCAAGATCAGACGGCGCCGGGCATACGGCAGCCATCTGCTGTCGTCGAAGACGACCAAGAGGAAACGAACGCTGAGGAAGGGTACTATCGTCTCTCCTGCTAACCACAAGAAGATAGACAGGATGTTGGGCTGATGCCGCGAGCAAAGAACAGTCCGGCGAGTCGCCGGCGAAGAAAAGGGTATCTGAAGCAGGCCAGGGGATATGTCGGCGGACGACGCAAACTCTATCGTACTGCCCGGGAAGCCGTTGAACGCGGCCGCCAGTATGCCTATCGTGACCGCCGCAGGAAGAAACGGGATTTCAGGAAGCTCTGGATCGTGAGGATCAACGCCGCTGCCCGCAAGCACGGCACGACCTACAGCCAGCTGATCCACGATCTCGATAGTGCCGGTATCGCGCTGAACAGGAAGGTGCTCGCGGATCTGGCGGTGCGTGATGACGAGGCTTTCGCCGAAGTGATCGAGACCGCCCGGACGGGGAGCAGTTAACACCCCGGGTAACCGCGCTCCCGTATCGATCTGAACACGGCCGGCCGGTGCCCCGGGGTACCGGCCGGTTTTTACGAACAGGGACGGACTGACGTCGTGAGTTCGATCGATTATGAGGCCCTTGCCGCAGAGGCGAGGCAGATGTTCGAATCTGCCGCCGACGAGCATGAACTGGAGTCTGCGCGGGTGGCCTGGATCGGCAGGAAGGGACGCATCACCCTCCTCCTGCGCCAGATCCCCGATCTTCCCGCAGATGAACGGCCGATTGCCGGTGGAACCCTCAATGCCCTCAAAGGGGAACTGGCTGCCTGCCTCGAAGAACGGCTCAGGAATCTGTCCGCCGACGAATCGGAAACAGGGGCCGATTTCGACATTACCCATCCGGGACGGACTCCCTTTATCGGCCGGCTCCACCCGCTGACCACGACGCTCAATGAGATCATCGATGTCTTCCGGGAGATGGGATTCGACGTCGCAGAGGGGCCTGAGGTTGAATCGGAATACTACAACTTCGAGGCGCTGAACATCCCCGAACACCATCCCGCCCGGGGGATGTGGGATACCTTCTGGACCGAATCGCCACCCGGAATGGTCCTTCGAACGCATACCAGTCCTGTCCAGATCAGGACCATGGAACACCAGGAACCGCCGGTCCGGATCATCGTTCCCGGCCGCTGCTACCGATCCGACACTCCTGACTCTACCCACAGCCCGGTCTTCCACCAGGTCGAAGGGCTCTACGTCGATGAGGGCGTGAGCATGGCCATGCTGCGAGGTGCCCTCGACACCTTCGCGCACAGGCTGTTCGGCGAGGAGGTGCCGACGCGCTTCCGACCCTCCTATTTCCCCTTCACCGAACCGAGCGCCGAGCTTGATATCGGCTGCTTTCAGTGCAGCGGCAAGGGCTGCCGGCTGTGCAAGGGGACAGGCTGGATCGAGATCCTCGGAGCGGGGATGGTGAATCCCGATCTCTACGGTTTCGTCGGATACGATCCGGAGAAGGTGACCGGATACGCCTTCGGCATGGGCGTGGAACGGATCGCCATGCTGAGATACGGCATCGACGATATCCGGCTATTCTACGAGAACGATCTCCGTTTCCTGGAGCAGTTCTGAGATGCGTCTACCACTGAGCTGGCTGCGTGATTTCGTCCCCTATGAGGGGAGCGCCGAGGACCTGGCCGTGAGCCTGACCGTAGCGGGTCTCGAAGTGGAGGAGATCGTGCGTCCCGGCGAGATATTCAAGGGAGTCACGGTCGCTGAAGTACTCGAGGCCGGCAGACACCCCGATGCCGACAGACTGAGTGTCTGTTCGGTGACCATCGGGGGAGAACCGATACCGGTGGTATGTGGAGCGCCGAACGTCGCGGCAGGACAGAAGGTTCCTTTCGCCGAGGTTGGCACTCTCCTGCCGAACGGGATGCGCCTGAAGAAGGCGAAAATCCGCGGTGAAGTCTCGATGGGTATGATCTGTTCCGAGGTGGAACTTGAAATCGGGGATGACGCGGCCGGCATCGTAGTGCTGCCGGAAGAGGCTGCCGTCGGAACATCCTTCGCGGAATACCTGGGCATTGATGACGAGATCATCGAGATCGACGTCACTCCGAACCGTCCCGACGCCCTGAGCATCTACGGCCTCGCCCGGGAGACGGCGGCTCTCTTCCAACTCCCCCTGGAACCACCCGATTTCTCCGTCAACGAGAGTGGTCCTGCCGCCTCGGAAACCATCAGCGTGGCAATCGAGGATTTCGAGGGCTGCCCCCGGTACTCGGCCCGCCTCATCCGGAATGTTCGGATCGACTCCTCCCCCCCATGGCTCGCGGGTCGTCTGCGTGCGGTGGGTCTGAGACCAATCAACCTGATCGTGGATATCACCAACTACACCATGATGGAACTCGGTCAACCCCAGCACGCCTTCGATCTGCGTCAGGTCGCCGGTGGTTCCATCATCGTCCGCCGGGCTCGCGAGGGCGAAGCGCTCAGAACCCTCGATGAGAAGGTCCAGACCCTCGATCCGGAACTCCTTGTCATCGCCGACCCGGACCGCGCCCTGGCCGTGGCCGGGGTGATGGGCGGATTCGATTCCGAGATCAGTGGTGACACCACCGATGTGCTTCTGGAGAGCGCGCACTTCAATCCGATCAGGGTCAGCATCGGCGGTGGCCGCCTCGACCTCATCACCGAAAGCGGGAAACGGTTCGAGCGGGGTACCGATCCGACCATTACGGGCCGGGCAGCGGACCGGACCGCGCGCCTGATCGCTGACATGGCCGGAGGCGAAGTTGCCGCCGGACTGGTCGAGCAGGTCGCTCCGGAGGCGCTCGAGCAACGGGCGGTCTCAGTCCGGAAGACCTGGGTCGACAGCCTGCTCGGGGCCTCGATACCCGATGATGAGGCGACCGGTATCCTCGAGCGGCTCGGTTTCGAAGTGAATGATGGGGCTCAAGCGGGGGAGTGGCAGGTGACCATCCCCCCCTGGCGGCCGGACGCCGACGGCCCTGCCCACGTCGCCGAAGAACTGGCCAGGGTCTGGGGCTACGACAATCTCGGCAGTGACACCAGACTCTCAGGTGAGGCAGCGGCCGGTCCGACACTCCGACAGAAGCTTCGCGTGGATATCCGGAACGCGATGGTGCATTTCGGATTCTACGAGGTCATCACCGATTCACTGGTGGGCAGAGATGCCGCCCATCCCTTCCTGCCCGGGAGTGAGCCTGTCGTCCTGGCCAATCCGCGAGGTGAGGAGAGTTCGGAACTCCGACGGGATCTCCTTCCGGGAGTCCTGAGGGCCCTGGCACACAACCATCGCCACCAGATGACCGATGTGAGGATTTTCGAGATCGGAATGGTTCACCGCCTTGAAGGTGACAAGGCGCTGGAGCAGGAGTGGATCGTGGGAGCTCTCCATGGGTCCCGACTGGCAGAGATATGGGACGAATCCTCCCCCGGGACGGACTGGTTCGATCTGACAGGCCTTATGGCGGCTCATTACCGGGCCCTCCGTATTGACACTCCGCGGGCTCTTCCGTACAACGGGGCGGCCCTCGACGCATCGACCGGGATCCGCTACGTAGACGATGATGAAAACGAGACAGGACTCGCCGGCCGGCTCACGATCGGATTCGCAGAAGCCCTGGGTTTCACGAAGCCGGTCTGGGTCTTCGGCTTCCGACTTGATTCGATCGAAACGGGGCACCGTTCCGTGCGCCGCTACCAGGGATTGCCGAGATTCCCGGCGGCAGAGAGGGACCTGTCACTCATCCTGCCCCTTGAGGCCCCGGTTGGCACCATCATCGACCGGTTGAAAACCGAGAAGCGGGTTGAGGATGTCAGGCTGGTAGAACGGTACACGGGAGATCAGATTCCTGCCGACCGGAAGGGCGTGCTCCTCTCCTTGCGATTGCGAGATATCGGCAATACAATGTCAGATAGTGATTTGGAGGATATACTTAAGAAGCTGGTGAAGATACTCGAGAACGAGTTCGGGGCGCGACTGAGGGGTTGATACCGATCCCGGTCCCCGGACCTGACTGGCAGAGGTTGCACCGTGGCCGGATCACGTACGAAACCGATAGATGATCTTGAGAAGCAGGTCGACAGGCTGCTCAACGAGTTTCGGAAGAAACTGAAGAACAATACCGGAGCCGAGGAACGCCTCAAGGAGCTGAAAGCTGAATTCAACCGCCAGGCGAAAGAGCTCGATCGACTCCGTCGCAAGGCTGCTGAAGCCTCCGGGGAACTCGATCTTCAGTACCGCCGGAAACGGGAAGAGATCCAGAGCCGGCTGGCGAACGTTCTGGCCAGATTGGAAGTGTTGTAGATCATGAGTGTCAAGGTGACCATCTACGGAACGGAGTACCCGGTCAGGGGCGAGGCTGATTCCGATTATATCCACGAGGTGGCAGAGTACGTGGATGGGAAGATGAAGGAAGTGGCCGATACACTCAGTGTCAAATCGACCACCAAGGTGGCGATCCTGGCAGCCCTCAATATCACCGACGAACTGTTCAGGTTGAGAGGTTCGAGCGACACAGAGATCGGAGACATCGAGGAGCGACTGTCACTCCTCGCGGACAGGGTCCGTGAGGGACTCTCCACCGGGTGAGCCCTTACGTACCTTCCGAACCGCTGTTCCGTCCGCAACACCGCCTGAGTACCCGCAAGGAATACAGATGACCAGGATCCTTTTTATCGGCGACATCATGGGCAGAATAGGGCGTCGCGCCATGACGGCCTGGATCAGAGGTGAGGAGGCAGTCGACAGGTACGATCTCATCGTGGCCAACGGGGAGAACTCCGCCGGCGGCTTCGGCATCACCGAGCGGGTCGCGCAGGAGCTCTTCGAAACCGGGATCGATGTGATCTCGGGCGGCAATCACACGTTCGACAAGCGCGAAGTCCTCGGTTACCTGAACAATGAACCGCGGCTCCTCCGTCCGGCCAACTATCCGCCCGGAGTGCCCGGCAAGGGAGTCTGGACCGGAACCGCCGGGAATGGTGCCCGGGTGGCCGTGATCAATCTGCAGGGCCGGGTTTTCATGAGGGGTGTGGACGATCCTTTCCGGACTGTCGACACGATCCTTGAGGAGCTGGAGGGTAAGACCGACATCATCCTGGTGGATTTCCACGCCGAGGCGACGAGTGAGAAAGTCGCCTTCGGATGGCACCTCGACGGACGCGTGTCGGGAGTGATCGGTACCCATACCCACGTTCAGACCGCCGATGAGCGTATCCTGCCCGGGGGAACCGCCTACCTCACCGACGTTGGCATGACCGGCCCGCTCGACTCGGTGATCGGTGTTCGCAAGGAAGACGCCCTGAACCGGTTCAAACTGGGCATTCTTAACCGTTTCCAGGTCGCCAGGGGAGATCCCTGTTTCTGCGCCGTCACCATCGAGGTTGAAGAGTCGACCGGTTCCGCTGTCGCGATCCACCGGCACCGGGTGCCGCTCGATCCGGATGCGTATACCACCCGGCAGGAGGACGATGAGGAGGAATGAGCGCCGCACTGATAGACGGGAAGCAGATAGCAGCCACGATACGGGTGGAGGTCGCCAATGGTGTGCGCGAGCTCACTGAACAGGGGATAACCCCCGGGCTGGCGACGGTCCTGATCGGTGATGATCCCGGAAGCCACTCCTATGTCGGCATGAAGAAGAAGGCCTGCGGCGAGCTGGGGATCAACTCATTCGCCGAAGAACACTCCGCGGACATGTCAGAAGAAGAACTGCTCTCGCTGGTGGACAGGCTGAACGGGGACCCCGCGGTCCATGGCATCCTGGTGCAGTTGCCGCTCCCCGGGCACATCGATGAACAGAAAGTCCTGCTGGCCATCGATCCTGCCAAGGATGTCGATGGTTTCCATCCCGATAACGTCGGTCGCCTTATGGTGGGACAACCCCGCTTCACTCCCTGTACGCCGGCCGGGATACTTGAACTCCTGCACCGCTCCGGTAATCCGCCGGGGGGGCGGGAAGTGGTGGTTGTGGGCAGGAGCAATATCGTCGGCAAACCGGTGGCCATGCTCCTCGTCCAGAAGAATGACAAAGCCAATGCAACGGTGACAGTGGCCCACAGCCGGACGCAGGATCTGCCCGATATCGTGAGGCGGGCGGACATCGTGATCGCGGCCATCGGAAGTCCGCGGTTCATCAAGGCCGACTGGCTGAAACCGGGGGCGGTTGTTATCGATGTCGGCAGCAACCGCGTGGAGGATTCCACTCGTGAGCGAGGCTGGCGCATGGTGGGCGATGTCGATTTCGAGGCCGCACTCGAGGTGGCTTCGGCCATCACACCGGTGCCGGGCGGGGTGGGACCGATGACCATCACCATGCTGATGGTCAACACCCTCCAGGCAGCCAGAACGATCCACGGTATCGGGTAGTGCCATCAGATCCGGAACAGCCCACTCTGTTCGACCAACCGGAAGAGACCACCCATGTCAGTCCGGCTGATGAGGAAACAACCCCGGCCGTCCTGACTGTCGAGGAACTCAACCGTCGCGTGCGGGACCTCCTTCAGGACGGGATCGGGACCGTCTGGGTAGAGGGAGAACTGAGCAGTGGCGCCGAGGTGGGAATCGTCATCTGGAACGAGACGGTCGCCTCGCTCAGGTTCGACCTGGAAGACGGGATGAAGGTCCTCGTCCAGGCCGAGGTCACCCTCTATCCCTTAAAGGGAAAGTACCAGCTGGTCATCAGGCAGCTGAAACCGGCGGGGGTGGGAGAACTGGATCTCGCCTTCCAGCAACTGAAGGAGAAGCTGGAAAAGGAAGGGCTCTTCGATCCCGACCGGAAGCAGCCGATTCCGGAATTCCCCTTCAGGGTCGGCGTCGTGACCAGTCGCCAGGCTGCTGCCCTGCAGGACTTCCTCGACATCACCGGCCGG
>JALGWK010000242.1 GCA_025774205.1 bacterium | reverse complement strand
CAGCGGCGATCGAGCGTGGTCGTGTTCCAGGCATAGGCACCGGCCGGCCAGGGACTCGGCTGGTTCGGGTCGAAGACGAGACTCAGGACGTTCACCCGGTCACTCTTGATGTCGACCTCCTTGCCCGGCCAGATATCCTGACTCGAGACACGGCGGAAGGGGTTGAACCAGAGCATTCTGGCCCGTTCACCAACGGTTCTGCCCGCAGGAACGGCAGCGGAAGTCCACCGTCCACGACCGATCCCGAATCCGGTGGCGTTTTTAACCCCCTCGAAATCATCCACCAGCGCGTCGCCGGAGGTGTTCGGGTTGGGCAGGCTCTGGGCGATTTCAGCCTCGAACTCGATCCGGGATACTGCCTCGGTTTCGATCAAAGGCAGGGCGTCGACCGCCCGAGTCAGCCACTGAGGCTCGAAACTGAGGACCGTGGTCGCGTCCCAGATCAGGGTCCGGTTCGGTTCCCGACCGAGCCTGATCCGGCGATCCATGGTCCGTTCACTCCTCGACAGGATCATTCCCGAAATCATGCCGTACGTCCCGAGCTGGTACTCGGCCCTGGCGCCGACCAGGGTTTTCTGCTCCAGCTGGATGAGCGGGCTGTATTCGTAATCCACCTTCACATCGGCCGCCGGATCCTGGATGTCATCGGTCAGGAAGGTGAGTTCACCGGTCAGGTAGTTGATCTGGTAGTCCGTACCCCGCCGCAGCCGCCGTCCGTTGATGGTCACCACATCACTTCCATCCAGGATGTTCGTGGCGGGCAGTGAATAGGTGACCGAGCGGGTGGCCAGTTCGACCTTGATGTAATAGCGCGTCATCTGGGTGAGTTCGTACCGGGAGATGGTATTGTACAGGTCCACCGTATCCCGTAGGGCCGGATTCAGGAACGGCTCCAGGTCGGGGAAGATCAGTTCGCCCCGGGCCAGGTTCAGGTTGTTCTCGTTCAGATCGATGTTGCCGTCAGGGGGGGTGCCGGGCAGTTCACCCCACTGGTCGAGGCCCAATATCTCCAGGTAATCCTCTCCATCCTGGGTGTACTCGTCTTCACCGGAGGGGGGATCGAAGAAGATCCTGACCTTCAGCCCGTCGGCCGGGATGTTCCGCGAACCGAGGTAGTAGACGTTCCTCAACTCGTACTTCCAGGTGGCGTCGTGGGTGGCGGTGGTGTAGACCACCCCCAGGACCTCTTTCGGGCCGAGGCTCACGTTCAGGGCCAGGTAGCCACCTGCCCGATTGAGGTAGTACTCCCCCGGATCGAGTTCGTGGAAGGAACCGAGATGCGCCTCACGTGAATCGAGCGGCGCCGGAAAGTCCAGGTTGAAATAGGCGATGGCGCTGTCGATGGCCGCCTTCTCGGTATCGTTCCGGTACTGCTGGTCATCGACGAAAACGTTGATCGAGATGATTGAGTCGGCCGGGACGTACACCCGGTCGGCGAACCGGCCGCGGTAGTCGTAATCGAGGAAGTAGTAGGTCCCGAGCTGGGGTTCGATGTCGGGGCGCCGGATCTCCGACTGTCTCGCGCCGGCCGTGAAGGTGGCTTTCTCTCCCGAGCCCTTCTCCTGGGTTGCCAGAACCGTCAGGGTGAGGGGGCCCAGGCGACCAGTCGCCTTGGCACCGAAGAGACCGCTCGCGCCCTGGTTGAAACCCACGAACTGGGTGCCCGGTAACTGGAAGTTGGTGTTTCCCGCGATCAGTTCCTGGAGGATCTCGTCCTCATCCCCCCGGTAGACCAGGTTGATGTTGTTCTCCAGATCAGTCAGGGCGCGGGTGTCCTGCTCGATCGAGACCTCCACCTTGGAGCCGACGTTCCCGATGATCTCGAACCGGGATTGCTGTTCCATGTTCAGGGAGGGGAAGCGGCTGACGTACTGGGTCGCCGTGGAGACGGCCCCCTCGGTCCATTCACTCTTCCCGCTGAAACGCAGGTTCCGGTTGCCTCGGACCCGAAGTCCCGCTCCGCCCGTTCCCACAATCCGCTCCAGACCCCTCGGCACATTGATCGGGATCTCGAACTCCAGAAGCCCCCGCTGCTCCTCTTCGACCTGCCGACCGGCAGCGAATCCGGCCAGGAGGGTACGACGGATCTGCGCCTGGCGAACCCTTTCGAGATACTCCTCGAAACTCACTATTGTCGGCTTCCGCACCTCCAGCGATCTGACCAGCGTCTGGAAACGGATCGATTGATGACCTGGCTGGACCTCGACTACCTGCCGGAATCCGGGTATGTCACCAGGCGGGTAGAGACCCCGATTGCGGAGAGGGATGAGCCCGGGCATGGCGGGTCCGGGGGTGGCGGGGGTAGTCAGATTATCGAAGACACCTGCCAGCAGGTACTCCCGGACCCCGATCCGGGAACGCGCCGGTTCTTCCTGCTGGAACGCATTGACCCCCGCGGGAGTATACAGAAAGAGACACACCACGATCAGGGGAAGGTACATTCTGCCGGAAAGGGTGGAGTTCACCCGGTTCTCCCTGCTCAGGCGCGCCTGCCGGTGATGTCCGGCGGCGGACCGTTCAACTGACCCGTTCGCAAGGTGCCCGGGAAAACCTCCTCGGGGTGTGGTAATGTCGTCACGATACAGACTGTTATGATTCAGACGGTAGATTGTAGAGCCCCGGATCACTCTGAACAAGGTGAAAGGGTACCCTGGTTGACGGAGCCGGCAGGCTGGATTGACGCGGCGCCACACCATATACTGGATCTAACGTGAAAACCCTCAATCGCTATATCATCCGGGAACATGTGGGGCCATTCGTGCTCGCCCTGGCGATCCTGACCTTCCTCTTCCTCATGAACGAGCTGATCGATATCCTCGACATGGTGATCGGGAAGGGACTGGAAGTGCCGATCGTGCTCGAACTTCTCCTCTACAATGTGGCCTGGATGCTGGCCCTGACCGTACCCGCGGCGGTACTCGTGGCGGTCCTGATGTCGTTCGGCCGTCTCTCGGCCGATGGGGAGATCACCGCACTGAGTTCGAGCGGTATCAGCCACCTCAGACTTCTCCTCCCCGTGCTTATCCCGGCCGGTCTGATCTGCGCCTTTCAGGTCTATTTCAACGACCAGATCCTTCCGGAATTCAACTACCGGACGAAGACGCTGACCTCCAGTATCCAGATGAAGCAACCCGCTCTGGCGCTGGCGCCTGGAGTGTTCATCGAGAGCCTGAACGGCTATACCCTCTTTCTGGAGGAGGTCGACCAGGAGACGTCACGGGCCGACGGCGTGACAATCGTGCAGTACCTGAACTTCAACGCGCCCGATCCACCCCGGATCATCAGGGCCTCCTGGGGACATATCTCGATCGACAGCCTGACGGGAGA
This sequence comes from bacterium, assembly GCA_025774205.1. Classification (GTDB taxonomy): domain Bacteria; phylum Blakebacterota; class Blakebacteria; order Blakebacterales; family Blakebacteraceae; genus Blakebacterum. The sequence continues at coordinate 1,214 of JALGWK010000242.1, read as the reverse complement.
GGACCTCAACCTCGATCTGCGGAATGGCACTGTCACCGAGATCCAGGCGGGGCAGACCAGGATCCAGCAGTTCGATCAGATGAAGACCTTCATCAACGCCGCAGGTCTGCAGCTGCAACGGGTCGATACCGGTGTCCGGGGAGACCGTGAACTCCCGATCAAGGACATGCGGGTCCGGGCCGTTACCCGTGACTCCAGCAGGGCCCAGGCCCTGTCTCGACTCGGTGAACTGCCCCGGCCTTTCATCGACCGGGTGGTCCGGGGTGAGTCGGTGGCACTCCCGGACCGTGGCCGCTCTCTGCAGGTATCGGGCCGGGTCGTGACGGCCCACAAGGCGCTGGTCGAGCACCTGAAGAGCGCCGAACAGCAGCGTCTCTATTACGTGAAGCACCGGAACCGCTACCTGGTAGAGATCCACAAGAAATGGGCCATTCCGTTCGCCTGCATCGCCTTCCTGCTCATCGGTCTCCCTCTCGGGGTGATGACCCGCAGCAGTGGCATGGTGGCCGGCTTCGGCTACGCTCTTCTCTTCTATATCATTTACTGGATCTTCCTGATCGCCGGGGAGGACCTGGGTGACCGGAACCTGATCGCCCCCTGGCTCGGCATGTGGCTCCCGAACATGGTCATCGGTGTTATCGGCGTCTTCCTCCTGCTGCGCGGACGCCGCCGGCAGACAGTGATACAGTGGAGCGAGATCGTGCGGAAGATCCCTGGTCGGCCCGGAGCCTGGCTCTCGGATAGGCTTCGGGAAGCATGAAAACCATCGACCGATACGTGATCCGGATTTTCCTCTCAGTCCTCATCGGTTCGATGGCAGCCATCGTACTCATCTTCATCGTGCTGAACCTGACCGACAATATGGAGAGGTTCATTGAGACCGGCGCGCCGTTGAAGGCCCCCGTCCTCTACTACCTCAATTTCGCGCCGTACATCATCGTTCTGACCCTGCCGGTCGGGATGCTCCTGGCCAGCCTCTCCACCATCGGCAGCCTGGTGAGATCGAATGAGCTGGTGGCCCTGAAGGCCTCGGGAGTCAGCGCCTACCGACCGATAACGGCCCTGTCGATCCTCGCCCTGGTTATCGTGGGCCTCTCGTTCCTTTTCAGTGAATCGGTAGTGCCGCGCGCCAACGAAGCCAAGAAGATGGTCTGGAACAAGTACGTCAGCCAGCAGGGACCGGTCTCCTACAACGAGACCATCAACCGCACCCT
>JALGWK010000241.1 GCA_025774205.1 bacterium | reverse complement strand
TTTCTCCCAGCCGCCCTTGATGTGACCCTGCTTTTCCAGGTTGTGCAGGATGGGGTAGAGGGTGCCGTGGTTGAACCGGAAATGGCCGTCACTCCGTTCTTCCACGAAGAGCCCGATCTCGTAGCCGTGTCTCCTCCCCCCGGCAAGGCTGGCGAGGATGAGCATCTCGTTGCAGCTCCTCGTCAGGTTCTGGATTTCGAGATGGTCGTCAGCCATGGATGGTCGGGATGCGCCTCCATCGATCGGGTCTTTCCAGTGTGTAGAGTCCCGATATATCGAGACTCTACATATAGTACGAGTAATCGTCTGGTTTGTTAAGGAGAATTTCGTCGATAATGAATTTCGTTCTTCAGATGGTTCTCCGGGGGGGATTACGGGGAGCGACAGATCGGGACCAACAGGGAGGCGGCGCATGAAGTTCCATTTCCACAATCCGACCGAGGTCTTCTTCGGAGCCGGTGAATTCGGGCGAGCGGGTAAGCTGGCCGCCCGCCTCGGCTCGAAGTGTCTGCTGGTTACCGGGCAGGGGAGTGTCGAGCGGCACGGCTACCTCGGCCGTTTGCAGGAGATGCTCGACGCCGAGGGGGTGGAGCATGTCCATTTCCCGGGGATCGAACCGAATCCCCATCTCGAGACCTGCCAGGCCGCCGCCCGGGTGGCGATCGATGAAGGTTGCGACCTGATCGTGGGCCTGGGAGGCGGTTCGGTGATGGACGCCTCAAAGGCGATCGCGACCGGTTTCCATGATCCTGAAGGCCTGTGGGACTACATCCCCCACGGAGCGGGAAACGTGAAGAAGATCGAGAAGGCCCTGCCGATCATGGTCATTTCGACCCTGGCGGCCACCGGGTCGGAAATGGATGCCGGCGGCGTCATCACCCGGGCGTCCACGAAGGAGAAGTGCGTCATCGGCTCACCGCTTCTCTTTCCGAAGATCGCCCTGGTCGATCCCGAACTCACCCTCACGGTGCCGCTCGATTATACCATGGACGGCGTCTTCGATATGGCCGTCCACGTTATGGAGAGCTACTTCTGCGGGGACCAGGAAACCCCGCTGCAGGCCCGCATCATCGAGGGCTTTGTGCTGGCGGTGTTCGAACAGGGAGAGAAGCTCTTCCACGCTTCCGACGATATCGGACTCCGGGGAGATCTTCACTGGCCGAGCGTGCTGGCGCTCTCCGGATTCTTCACAGCCGGCCGCAATGGTTCCTGTCCGGTGCATGTCCTGGAGCACCCGCTCTCGGGACATTTCGACATCAGCCACGGCCGGGGCCTGGCGCTCCTCCAGCCCCGCTGGATGTGGTACGTGTTGTCGGAGGCTCCCGCTCCCTTCGCCGATTTCGCCCGGAACGTCATGAAGGTTCCCGCTACAGATGATGAGCTCCACGACGCGCGTGAAGGGGTTCGTGCCCTCTGTGACTGGCTCGACCGGGTTGGACTGCTGGTCACGTTGTCGGATCTGGGGATCGAGGAGGGGGAAACGCTCGATCGGGCGGTCGAAGACTGTGTCAGGATCTATGGCGGCGCAGACCGCACAATCGCCGGGGTGAAGCCCCTCGGACCCGATGATGTCCGGGAGATCTACCGGATGTGTGCCTCGAAGGATTTCATGAAGTGATATCTGTGTCCAGGAACATGAAGATATTCATGGCTGTGGCAGTTCTGTCGGCCTGTTCAGGTCCCGATACTCAATCGGTTCCGGTAATTGAACCGGATTTCGAAGTCAGACGGAATCTCGAATCACTCGTTCCAACCTTTGACGGACTCCTGGTTGATCCATCTCAATGTTCATTCGGAATCGATGGCAATCTCTATGTTCTGGATACGGGGATCGACCAGATCCTGGTTATCAATGACAGTCTGCAGGTCGTGGAGGTCTACGCCGGACCGGGGAGTGGACCGGGAGAGTTGCAGCCCGGTCTGAAGCTGATGGCCGTCAGTGAAAACCGCATCGTTGTCTCAAACTGGCCCAATATCCACCTCTTCGATCAGAATGGTGTCTTTCTATCACGCTTCACAGTCAATGATCGAATGAAAGACCTGGATATCGGGCCTGACGGGGAAATCATCGCGACGATCCGCGACGAGGAGATTCAGTTCGTGGCATGGGACCAGATGGGAAATGAACTCTACCGCCGGGGGAAACCCTTCATCGCCCTGCCGGAAACGAGGGAAACCGTACTGCTCCTGTCACGCGCGAATGCGACATGTCTCAGTGTACTCACTGATGGAGCCATTGCCGTATTCGGCCCAACCTGGTCGCGGGTACGGTTCTATCGAGGCGACAGTTACTCCGAGCAACTGATAGACCTCAGCCCGCTGCCGACAGAAGAACAATACAGGGATGAATACACCCAAATCATGAAGGATCACCGTCGCTATTCACTTGAACGAGCGGAGGTCAAGGCCGCCCGGGGAACACTGAGACGGGAGGATCTGCCTCATTGGGGGCCACCTAGTGCACCATATGTCTGCGCTGATGATGGTGATTCCATCTGGATCGCGAATTCGGGGATTCTGTGCCGTTTAACCAGGGAAGGCATCATAGATCTGATCTGCGTAGGTGGCTGGGAAATGCCCGGATGGATCAGGGATTTTGCCGTGTCTGGTGAGAAGGTGGCGTACTGTTTTGGAGATGATTACCGGGGAGACGGCATCGCGGTTGGTGAGCTACGATTCTAAAGGACAGATAGCGGCACAGCCGGTAGGGAGTCAGAGACTCCCTACCAGCAGGCTCTTGGCCATCAGGCCGTGTCCCCTCCCGATCCACCGGGCCAGGTGGAGGGTGCCGAGGAAGAGCAGGGCGCCGATGACGAAGAAGAAGGGCCACATCCACAGTTCGACCCAGTAGCCACCCCAGTGCCCCAGCCAGATGACCGGCTCCCCGACGAAGACTTGCGCGATCGGGGCCAGGACGAGAGCCGCCGACACGCTCAGCAGGGTGACGGTAAGGGTAAAGTAGAATATCCCGAGCGGCAGCATGATCACCATGTAGAGCAGGGTGGTCCAGGTCCGGTAGTCACTGAACCACATCTTGACCCGTTCGAGCCACGCTCCTTCATCCCGGAACGCCCGCGGCCGGCGGGGCATCCTGACACCCAGCAGGCCTTCTATCAGCCACCCCTCCGCCAGGGAGATGGCTCTGGTCGTGGCCAGGAAGAGGAGCAGGATCGGGATCCCGATGATGAGGATCAGCAGACTGATGGAAAGGCTGAGGCCGGTGATCGCCCAGGTGAAGTAGATGATCCCGGTCGCCATGCTGAGCAGCATGTAGAAGAGAGAAGTGTACGCCCTCGGTTCGGTGAGGATACCGAAGAAGGAAACCCGCTTCAGCGGCTCAGTGGGAACGGGGGTGCTCCCCGGCCGGATCTTCTCGCTCGGTGGCTGGT
>JALGWK010000240.1 GCA_025774205.1 bacterium | reverse complement strand
CCGATGAGGCCGGAAATCGTCGGTAGACAACCATCGGGATCGACCGAGGATGTGACCAAAGAGCCTCCGAAACACTGAACTCCATCTCTTCGAAGAGGTGGTCCTGCTCGCCCTGAAGGACGACAAGGGCACCTTCTATGCTGCTCGACGCGAAGCCGTTCGGTGACCCCCTGCTCGACGAGATGCAGGGCAAGATCCGGGAGGCGAAGCGGCGCGCGTCCCTGCAGAACTGGATCCAGCGGATAGCGGCGACTTCAAGGTTGAGTCGCCGGGCGCTCGAAGGACTCTGCCGGAAGAACATCCTCAGGGAGGACGAACATCAGATTCTCATCCTCTTCAAGCAGAGGATATACCCGGAGATGGATCACTCGGCGGAACAGCAGATCATCTGGAGGCTGCACGAAGCGATCTTCAGCCTCAGAGAGGACCTGGAGCCGCGGGTCGTCGTCCTGCTGGCGCTCGCCAAGGCCGCCGACCTGCTCACCATCCCCTTCGATCGGAAAGAACTGAAGGAACATAAACAGCGGATCAAGCGGATCGTCAATGGCGACCTGATCGGAGAGGCAACAAAGGGCGCGGTAGAGGCCACCCAGGCAGCCATCGCGGCGGCCGCTATCATTCCGATCATCGCCGCCAGCGCGGCAACGACCGCGGCAACCAGTTAAGCTGCGGAACAACAGGTACGGAGATCCGGGAAGAGGTAGACATGATTCTGAAGGTTGACGGAACGGGATTGACGATCGAGAACGTGGTCGAGGTGGCCCGCAGGGGACTCGCGGTGGAGCTGACGCCCGGAGCGGAGGAACGCATCATCACCTGCCGGCAGATGGTCGAGAGAAAGCTCGAGGCCGGTGAGGTCATGTACGGGATCAACACCGGCATCGGGGAGTTCTCGGAGACGATGCTGAAAGGGGATGAGGTCAAACAGTTCCAGAAGTACCTCGTTTACAACCATGCTGCCGGTATCGGTGATCCGGCGCCCGGGGAGTATGTCCGGGCCGCTATGCTTTCGCGCCTCAACGTCCACGCCAAAGGCCACTCCGGCCTCAGGCTCGAGATCCCACGGCTCTTCATCGGGATGCTGAACCGGGGCGTCATCCCCTACGTCTGCCAGAAGGGATCAGTGGGCGCGAGCGGCGACCTGGCCCCGATGTCCCAGATCGCCCTGGTGGTCATGGGTGAGGGGCAGGCCTGGTACGACGGAGAACTCCTCCCCGGCGGAGAAGCCCTGCAGCGGGCAGGGTTGGAGCCGTTGGTCCTGCATGCCCGTGATGGTCTGGCCATGATCAACGGATCCAACTTCCTCAACGGGATGAACGCCATCCACCTCCATGACATGAACCGCTGGCTGAAACAGGCCGAGATAGCCGCCGCCATGTCGCTTGAGGCCCTGCACGCCAATCTGAAGCCGTACGATCAGCGGCTCCACGAAGCCCGGGGATTCAGCGGCGCGGTCAGAAGCGCCCGGGCGCTGATGATATGCATCGATGGCAGTGAGTTGCTGGAGGGCGGTCTCACCAAGGTCCAGGACGCCTATTCGATGCGGAGCAGCCCGCAGGTTATCGGCACGGCCCACGACGCCGTGGCCTGGGCCCGCAGTCAGGTGGAGATCGAACTGAACGGGGTGGGTGACAATCCCATCTTCTTCCCCGAGGAAGATATCGTCCTCACCGGCGCCAACTTCCAGGGCACTCCGGTATCACTGCCGATGGACATGACCGGCAACGCCATCACGATGGTATCGGTCCTCTCCGAACGCCGGTTGAACCGGATGCTCAATCCCGCCCTGTCGGTGGGGCTCCCCCCCTTTCTGGCCGAAAAACCGGGACTCTACAGCGGGCTCATGCTGAGCCAGTACACCGCCGGAACCCTCATCGTGGAGCAGCGGATCCTCTCGACTCCGGCCTCGATCGCCTCCATCCCGGCCGCGGCCGACCAGGAGGACTTCGTCAGCATGGGGATGAACACCGCCATCAAGAACGCCCAGATCCTGAAGAACGCCTGCGGAGTACTGGGGATCGAGCTTATGGCGGCCGCGCAGGCGCTCAATATCCGGGGACACCGGATGGGACAGGGTGTCGCGGCGGCCCACAAGGTCATCAGGAAACACGTGGAATACCTCGATGTGGACCGGCCCCTCTACCCCGACCACACCCGGATGGCCGAACTGGTGGAGTCGGGCGAGATCCTGGAAGCCGTGGAAGCGGAGACAGGTTCCCTGGAGTGATAGAGCCACTCTGCCTTGCGGCAACCATATTGGAAGACAGGTCAGATCTTCAGCAGCCGTGAGCGAGAACAGTTTAAACCTTCAGCAGTCGTGAACGGTTCCCCCTGATCTCCAGCTCTTCCTCGACCGCGAAGCCGGTCTCGACCGCAATCGCCAGGCTCTCCTCGAAAGCGGCGTCATCCTGCACCATGTTCGGTTCGGATAAGAGCAGTCTCCCGCCCGGTTTCAGCCCTCGCGTCGGGCACCTCGTGGACGACGGCCAGCGCGAGCACGAAATCCACGGCCTGGCGCAGATCATCCAGCCCGAGTGAATCCCGGCCGCACTCACGGGTTTCTATCTGCTCGAGGAGTCCCTTTCGGCGGGCTCGCCGTTCGAGGCCCCGGAGCATCCGCGGCTGGAGATCGACCGCAATAACACGGCCGGTGGTCCCCACCAGTTTCGCCATATCGAGGGTGAAGAAACCCATCGCCGATCCCACATCGACCGCCTGCATCCCCGGTTCCAGCCAGGGTGAGAGTATTCTTCGCGGGTTCTGTCTCAGGCGTCGCACGGGACTGGCCAGCAGGTAGCCCATCCACCAGGGACAGACATGATCATGATCTTTCCGCGACATCGGCTCCTATCTTTCTCTGATGACGATCTCATCGACAAAGATCCAGGAGCGGTTCCCCGCTCCCGGATGCCATTCGGGACAGGATCCGGGATTCGTCGCCCGAATCCTGACGTATCGAGCTTCCACGCCGCCCAGGTCGAGGGCGAAATCGTGGATCGCGCTGCCCTCCAGGCGTTCTGGGACGTCGTGCCCGACGCTCCCCATGATCCGCCATGTTTCACCATCAGTGGAGATCGCGCACTCCACCTCACCCGGCATCCAGATCCAGGATCGTTGTTCCTGCAGGAATCCCGTTCTCACCTCGGCCAGGATCCTGGAACTGCCGAGGTCTACGACCGCCTCCAGGTCGACCCCGTAGTACCCCTGCCACGTCCCGGTCCTGAAATTCTCCGAACCCCGTATCTGGTCGATGAGCGCCATGTCACCACCGGCCGGATACTGTTCTGAGTAGCGGGTATTCAGGGTGATGGATCTGTCCGCGGGCAGCAGGTAGAGGGTTGCGGTCGACACCCGGCTGGGCACTCCATCCCTGCCCAGAGCGAGCATCCTGACGGTGGTCGTCTCCGTGACGGTGAAGGGACCTGTGTACCGGGGCGACTGATGATCGGGCCGGGAACCATCGAGGGTGTAGTGGATGGCTGTCTCGTCACCGACCGCTCCGAGAGCGACCTCGGTCGATCCGAGGAAGGTCCGTTCGCCGGAGGCGAGGTAGGGCACAGACGTGAAGGGGATCGACGGCATCGGCGACCGCGGACGGTCTTCGGCGCCGGCACCCCACTCAGAGTCGGCGGTCCGACCCATCTCGAAGACCAGTTCACCCCCTGCCATGACCGCTTCGTGGGAGAGGTACGAGCGGTTGTACGGCTCACTATTGAGGGTGGCCGAGCGGATGTGGAACGTCTGCCTGCCCACTCCATCGGCGCGGATGATAAAGCGGTTACCGTTCTCCAGGTTGATGGTGGCTTTGGGGAAGAGAGGTGTGCCGATGACGTATTCAGGCTGTCCGGGACAGACGGGATAGAAACCGAGCGCGCTCAGGACGTACCATGCTGACATCTGGCCGCAGTCCTCGTTGCCGCTCAGGCCGTCAGGGGCTGCCCGGTAGAGGGTGTCGAGTATCTCCCTGACCCGCGCCTGCGTCTTCCCCGGCTCACCGGCATAGCTGTAAAGGTAAGCCATGTGATGGCTCGGCTCGTTGCCGTGGGCGTACTGCCCGACCAGGCCGGTGATATCTGACTGGCGGCGGCCGGTCGTTTCCGATTCGGCGGTGAAGAGACCGTCGAGCCGCTCCACGAACTGCTGCTCTCCACCCATGAGATCGATGAGTCCGCTCACGTCGTGTGGCGCGAAGAAGCTGTACTGCCACGAGTTCGCTTCGGTGTAGTGGAAGTTCACTTCCCGCGGATCGAAGTCGGGCTGCCAGTGCCCGTCCAGTCTGGCCCGCATGAATCCGGTTGCGGGATCGTAGACGTTCCGGTAGAACCGGGCCCGTTCGGCGTATTCGCTGAAGGCGTCGGGACGGTCGATATCGTCGGCGACCGCGGCGATACACCAGTCATCGTAGGCGTATTCCAGCGTCTTCGAGACCGACTCCCCCTCCTCATCGCCCGGTATGTACCCGAGTTCGCGATAGTGGTCGAGCCCCTCCCGGTCGGTCGAGGCCGCTGCCGTCATGGCCTCGAAGGCATGTCCGATGTCGAAGTCCCTGATCCCCTTCATCCAGGCGTCGGCTATGACCGGGATGGCGTGGTACCCGATCATGGTATTCGTCTCGTTGGCCGAGAGCTCCCAGACCGGCGGCAGCCCCCCCTGCTCGTACTGGGCCAGGAAGGTGTTGATGAAGTCGACCGTGCGATCGCGCTGGATGATCGCGAAGAGCGGATGGGCCGCCCTGAAGGTGTCCCAGAGCGAGAAGACAGTGTGGTTGGTGAAGCCCTCGGCCTGGTGGATACCTTGATCACGACCGCGGTAACGGCCATCGACGTCCTGGTAGACGTTTGGAGCGAGCATGGCGTGGTAGAGCGCGGTATAGAACACCGTCCGCTGCTCACGGGTCCCCCCCTCCACTTCGATCCGCCCCAGTTCAGACTCCCAGATCCGTTCGGCGCCGGCCTTCACGCCTTCGAAATCCCACTCCGGTATCTCCGCGGCCAGGTTCCTTCGGGCACCCTCGAGATCCACTCCCGATATCCCGACCTTTACCAGGAGCACCCGGTCTTCGCCGGCGTCGAAACTCACCGATGCCCTGACGTCTGTCCCGTAGACCTGGCTCACGTTCTCGAGCTGAATCCCGTCGGCGAGGATCCCCGACGAGGCCATCGGTCTCGAGAATCGGGCCGCGAACCAGACGCGCTGGTCCTGCGCCCACGAGCGCGAGCGACGAAAGCCTTCGATCCGGTCGGGTCCGACGAAGGTGATGAACGATTCGATGACCTGGTCACGGTGGGCCAGGTCGATGATCACGTTGGCCTCTGATCCCTTCGGGAAGGTGTAGCGATGGATTGCAGCCCGTCTGGTAGCCGTCAGTTCCACCCCGACCTCATAGTCATCCAGAAAGGTCCGGTAGTAGCCGGGAGAAGCCTCCTCCCGGCGATGGCTGAACCGGGATCGATAGCCCGGCTCACCATCGGCCCCGTTGTGGTACCTGACCTCACCGACGGTCGGCATCAGGAGGATATCGCAGTAATCGGCGATCCCGGTCCCGCTCAGGTGGGTGTGGCTGAAGCCGTAGACATATTCATCGGAATAGTGATAGCCGGAACAGCCGTCCCAGCCCTCGAGACGGGTATCGGGACTCACCTGGATCATGCCGAACGGCAGGGTGGCCCCCGGGTAGGTATGGCCATGTCCGCCGGTACCGATGAAGGGATCGACCAGCGCGGTCAGGCTGTCCCACGCCCAGCCATCTCTCCCCAGCCTTCTCATACGCCTTCGCTCCCCGTCTGTCGGATTATTGACCGATACCAGCCTTGTGCCCTGTCACGCAACAACCGTCGCATGACACTAGTTTGCGGGATAGACCGGTGCAACACTTCTCCCGGACCAGGCGAAGATGACCGATGGTCGGCTGGTATTAGCTTCAACCCAGGGCTACACTCTCACCGGTCGACAGAGTCCTCGCGCTTTTTCCAGGAGAGAATCATGCCAGCCACACGTCTCCGCAGTTCGATCTTCATCTTCGCCGCGCTCCTGATCTCGGTC
>JALGWK010000239.1 GCA_025774205.1 bacterium | reverse complement strand
GGACGACACCGTCTACGGCGGCCTCGGCCAGGACGACATCATCGGCGGTTCCTCCACCCTGTTCGGCCTGACCACACTGGAAATGAGGCCCGACGGCTCCGACACCATCTACGGCGGCAACGCGGATATAGACATGCTGGAAAGAAACAACATGGGCGACGAGTTGACCACCGGCCACGCCCGCGACGCCGACATGATCCTGGGCGACAACGGCAACATCTACCGGCTGGTAGGGACAACCGGCCTGGACAGCGGGTCTTACCTGACATTTAACTACGACAACTACGATGCCCTGAAGATCATCCCGCGGGCCGCCGAACTCATCGACTACACGCCCGGCGGGGCCGATTATGTTCCGACCTACAATCAGTATCTTCTTGACATCGGCGCGGCCGACGTGATCCACGGCGAATCCGGCGACGACTTTATCTACGGCATGGCAGGCTCGGACGTCCTCTTCGGAGAAGGCCAGGACGACGACATCATCGGCGGCTACGGCAATGACTGGATCTCGGGCGGCACCGGCCAGGACGGCATCCTCGGAGACGACGGCAGGATATACACCAGCAGGAATACGGCGCCCATCGACGGGGACGACGTGGCCCTTTCCGAGTCCCTTTACGGTATTGGCAAGGTGACAGAAGAGATCATTGCCACCCCGGGCGACATCCAGACGGCTCTCATCAACGTGACAGGAGACCTGGCCAAGTCGGTCAACCTGACCCCCTTCCGCCTGGGTGACCCGGAAGACCTGTACTACCTGGATCCCATCGATCCGGAATACGCTGATGACATTATCTACGGCGGATGGGGAGGCGACTTTATCCACGGCGGCGACGGCGACGACGCCATCTCCGGCGCGGAAGCCATGGCACAGTTCTATGACGCTCCGGAAAACCTCGGCAACGTGCTGAGGTTCGGGGAGGAGCGCGCCGGCGAGTTCGCGGCCTACAACGAGTACGACCCCTGGAGCAGGGTGTACGTTGATGGGGAAGGCGTCTTCACCATATCCGGGGAGGTGGGAAATGAATTCCTCCTGAACTTTGACCATACGGAAGGCCATTATTCGGTTCCGGGCGATCCTGGAAGCGTTAGAACCGACGGCGACGACGTCATCTTCGGCGACCTGGGCAACGACTGGATCGTGGGCGGCACCGGCCGTGACCACCTGTACGGCGGCAGGGGCGCTGATCTCCTCAACGCCGACGACAACCTGGATAGTGCAGGCGGCCTCAACAACATCCCGGACGGCCCCGAGGCCTCCTACGAGGACATCGCCTATGGCGGCGCCGGGCGGGACGTGCTCATCGCCAACACCGGGGGCGACCGGCTCCTGGACTGGGTTGGCGAGTTCAACAGCTACATCGTGCCCTACGCACCTTTTGGCAACTTCACAGTAAGCCGGAACCCCCAGCCCCAGGAGATTCAGTACCTGTACGACCTTTCCGAGGCGGACGGAGCCGACATGACCCGGGCTGCCGACACCGGCACCGATCCCGCCCGCAACGGGGAGCCCGAGGGCGAAATCGGCGTGACAATCCAGAGAGACCCGGACTGGAAGGACCAGACCGGCGGTCCGGACGACCCGCAGCCGGGCAACATCCCCGGCGGCAGCAGGGATGTCCTCCGCTCGGCCACCTTCAACACCGGCACCATGGAGGCGTTCGCCGTCGACAGCGGTGTCTGGGCGGTGGAGAGCGGCGCCCTGAAGGTTTCGGCAGAGTCTCTTGGCGGCGATGCGGTGAGCGTCTTCCACGTGGAAGACATGCTCCCGGTGTACTACGAGGTCACGGCCTTCATGACCATGGAGAAGCCCACCGCCGGCTGGAAGGCCAACTCCTTCATCATCTTCGACTACCAGAGCCCCACCGACTTCAAGTTCGCGGGTCTCAACGCCTCTATCAACAAGATACAGATGGGCCGCCGGACCGAAGAGGGCTGGATCGTCGACGTGCAGGACAACCTGAAGATCAAGCCCGGCAACTACTACGACGTGCTCCTGGCGGTCAACGGCACCACGGCCACCCTCCTGGTGGACGGGGTGGACTTCTTCTCCCACACCTTCGAGGCCAGGATCATCGGCGGCTGGGCCTACCACCTGAACACCGGCATGGTGGGCTTCGGCTCCGACAACTCCCGCGGAATCCTGGACAACCTGGCGGTCCAGCAGCTCCCGCCCGAGATTACCCTCGAGGAGACCGATGACTTCGGCGATGATGTTGCCGGACGGTTCAGCGGTACGGTAACCGGCGAATGGGCCGTGATCGACGGCCGGTACGTGGCCTACCCGGCCAACGGGTATGGACAGGCCCTGAGCCTCATGGACCTCGGTCTCGAGAGCGGCCTTGCCACCGAATCCATCCTTGAGTTTACGACCACCCTGAACACGGAAGGCGACGCGGGGATTGTGTTCGACTACTACGGGTCGGAGGACTTCAAGTTCGCGGCTATCGATGCTGGCAGCGGCCTCCTGGTCATCGGCCACTACACGGCCAAGGGCGGCTGGGCCATCGATTCCCAGAGCGCGGCAGCGGTCCAGGCCGGGGTTGATTACACCTTGTCCCTGTCGCTGAAGGGCACCACCGTGAGCGCTTCCATTACCGAGGGGGACAGCGATCAGGAGGGCTACCTGGCGGTGACGGGTTACGTCTACAACGCCGTGGTGGTGGACGGGGCCTTCGGGCTTGTCTCCACCGACGGGCAGAGCTCCTTCGACACCGTGTCGTTCAAGACGGACGATCCGGCCTTCATCCCGGAAGATACAGGGGATGCTCTCATGGCGGCTGAGGCAGCCGATCTCACCGATCCCGGCGGAAGCCTGACATCCGAGCAGCTGGACGCCATCGTGGATGTCGCCATTGAGCGGCTGGCCGACGACCTGAACCTGGATGACGCGACGATAGCACTCCTTCGCGAGGTCGACTTCGAAATCGCCGACCTCGAGGGACTGACCCTCGGGATCGCCGATGATGATACGATTACCATCGATATCGACGCGGCCGGGTACGGGTGGTTCATCGACGAGACGCCCTACGAGGACAGCGAGTTTACCGGTGATTCCCCCACGAGCGTAACAACGGGCGACATGGACCTGCTCACGGTGGTGACCCACGAGCTGGGCCACATCATCGGCCTGGAGCACGGGGACCTCTACATGGAATCCGACCTCGATGACGGCGAACGGGACCTGGCGGTGGAAGGCACAGCCGAGATGACGGCCCTGGTCTTCGACGAGGACACCGGGGAAATGATCCCGGACGCCGGGATCAGTACCGGTGTGGAAGACGGTGAGATCATCGAGATCGTTCCGGCCCCCGTTGAGGACAACAGCGCGGACGAGGACTGGATCGTCGAAACAGTGGTGGATCCGAAGATCAAGATAAAGGATCCTAAATAGGAGAGTTTCTTAATAGGGAAAGCA
>JALGWK010000238.1 GCA_025774205.1 bacterium | reverse complement strand
CCGAACCAGTCTCGTTCCCAGGCCGAAAGAGCCGAGGGGAGGATCCCCCACACGTAGAATTCACCGAGGACCCCGCCGGTGTCACCACCGGAGTCCATGAGCGCGAAGAGACCCACTGCCGACTCGAAGCCGGTCGTGTCATAGAGGTCGGGCAGGCCCAGCTGATGGCCGAATTCATGCGCCAAAACGCCGTTGATGGCCCCGATGATCCCGTCCTGGCTGACCGTCTCGGGTACGATGGTCACGTCGTGGATATCACGGCCTCCCACCCGGACCGGTTCTCCCAATTGCACCCAGGCGGTCGGCAGATCAGCCGGAGTATCTCCCGCTCCGACGGCGTCACCCTGCCAGTCAGCGCCGGCATGGAACAGGACGAAGGCGTCGTACCGCGACCAGGGAATCGTCGTGGTGTCGGCCTCGGCAACGCTGACGGCATCGGCCGCGAGCGCTTCGAGGGCTTCAACGATGCCTCCCAGGTCGGTTTCGAAGCCGTAGTGGGCCATCTCCCGGGGAAGCCGGTAGGCCGCGGTGTTCCCGGCCGGAAAGATGTCGGCCTCGATACTCAGCCGCCCCCCGCTCATCGCCCACCAGTAGTTATTGAGCGCCCTCAAGTGCCGCCCGGTGAAGGCGCGGTCGTGGGGCGTCGCGTCGATATCATGTCCTTCCTCGGCCCGGAAGGTCTCCAGATCGCGCAGGTCGAAGGTGCCGTTCCCGGTCGTCCGGGCATCCTCATCGGGCTGGAACTCGAGCCGCAGGACCAGGATCCGGAGGGTATCGGGCAGCACCGGCGCGTCCGGTGTCCCCTGAAGACGATGTGAGGCGCGTCCGAGCCTCAGGGAGGGCGGTGGCAGTGCGAGCCGGGGCCGGGCGCCTTCGACTGAGGCGGGCCGGAGGCCGCGCTCCACCGGGATGAGCCTGGTAGTCTGGGCCTGCCCCGGGTTGGAGTGGAGCAGACAGAACAGTCCCGCGACCGCCGCGAGGCAACGGTCGGGACGGACGAACGTCATCTAAAAGATGAGCGAGACCGAGAAACGGGTCCCCTGCGAAAACGGTTTATCGGGCGAATAAGCATGGCTCAGATCGAAACGGTACGATCCCCAGCCGAGTCCGATCCCGAAGGTCGGAAAGATGACCTTACCGACCTGATCGATGAAGTACCCAGCCCTCAGACTGAGCAGGTCGGAGAAGGTGTATTCAGCGCCCATCATGTGGACGATCTGCTTCAGTTCCTGCCGGGCCCGCTCGTCGGTGAGACCGGCGATGAGACTCACAAAGAACGACTTCTTCCGCTGGGCAAGGGATTTGTACATGTCGTAGACAAGCGTCAGCCGGTGTCCGGGAATGTCAACAGCCCGCCACGCCGTACCGATCCGGAGGTTCTGCGGCAGGGGATCGGCCTGATCGCGGTCGATGTAGGCGATATCGGGGCCGACGTTCTGCAGGGCGATACCGAGGTTCAGCCCGGGGAAAATATCGGTGAAGAGGATTCCGGCGTCGATCGCGAAGGAGTAGGCGATCCCGTCACCTCTCTCCGCCTCCGCGCCTACCGTTGAAAGCCGGCTGTAGATGATCTTGAACGACCCTCCCACCGCCAGCCGTGGACGGAGGCGGACGCCATAGGAGGTGGTGATGGCCAGATCGAAACTGTCGATATCCCCGAGTTCGTTCCCCGCCCCATCGGTGTGTTTCTGGCTGCCGTACGAATAATAAGTGATATTCGCCCCGAGACCGCCCGCGTTCCCGAGACTGTGGGTCGCACCCAGGAAATCGTAGTACATGTCATCGGTGAGTTCCGGCAAGGCCTTGTTGTGGGTCCCGGCGATCGAGGAGCCCGGCAGGAATGCCAGCGCTGCCGGATTGTAGAAACTGGCTGTCGCGCCCGCGTCGGCTCCGAGAGCGACCCCGGCGCCTCCTATCCCGGCGTTTCGCGCGCCCGGCTCGATGGTGAGGAAGATGACGCCGGCGGTGCTGACCTGCGCCGCCAGTGCAGCCGGTGACAGCATGAGCATGACAGCTGTCACGGCAAGAATGGTACGCTTTCTCATGGGGATGCCCCCTCGGTTCGGCCCGGTTCTACCCGCACGTTCCGCGGACACTCGTACACTCAGGGTCTATGACGGGTATCACGACCTCAGAGTTCACCTGTGTTCCTGGCCCAACGTGCGTCTAGGCAGCCTTTCGATGGGGTTTACATGGATTTTCACTGTACACCGGTCGATCCCTGCCTGTCAAGAAGACCCCGGTCCATCGCCCAGCGGCTTCGCGTCATCAATGAGCATGACGGGAATATCATCAACAATCGGATAACGGAGACGACACTCCCCGCAATCGAGGGCGCTCTCTTCCGGCCGGTGACGCAGCTCACCCCGGCACCGGGGACAGACCAGGATCTCGAGTAGTTCGGGTGAAAGAGTCAAGAAGACGCCCCGGTCGACCCGATCATTCGGTGAAGACGCCGATACCGGTGTACTTCCCGATCCGCTGTTCAATGACCGCTTCGGGAGTGAGCCGGGTGAGCTCGTCGAGAGCGATACCGAGCGTGGTCGTGAGCCCTTCGGCCGCCAGTTTCGGGGCCCGATGCGCCCCGCCGCCCGGCTCTTCTACGATGCCGTCGAGGATATTGAACTCCATGAGGTCACGGGCGGTGACCTTCATCGCGTCGGCGGCCCGCTCAGCGTGGTCACGGGTCCGCCAGAGGATCGAGGCACATCCCTCCGGAGTGATGACCGAATAGTAGGAGTTCTCCAGGGCGTAGATATGGTTGGCCACTCCGATGCCGAGCGCCCCTCCCGATCCACCCTCCCCGATCACGAGTGACACGATCGGGACCGGCATGATCGCCATTTCACGCAGGTTGACCGCGATGGCTTCCGCCTGACCGCGTTCCTCGGCGCCGATCCCGGGATAGGCGCCCTGGGTGTCTATGAAGGTCACGATCGGAATTCCGCGTCGTACCGCCAGCTGCATGATCCGGAGCGCCTTCCGATACCCTTCGGGCCGGGGCTGGCCGAAATTACGGAAGATCCGGTCATTCGTATCCCGTCCCTTCTGATGTCCGATGACAGCGATGCTGCGGCCATCGAAGGAAGCGAGCCCGGCGATGATTGCCTTGTCATCAGCGAAGTGACGGTCACCGTGCAGTTCGAGCCAGTCGGTGAACATCATCTCGATAAAATCGAGAGTGTAGGGCCGGTCGGGGTGGCGGGCGAGGGCTACCCTCTGCCACCGACTGAGGTTGGAATAGACCTCATCCCGCAGACGCTCGACCTTCCGCTCGAGTTTGGCGATCTCGTCGGCCAGATCGATCTTCTCCACCGAAGCGTAAGACCGCATGTCGGCGATCCGGCGCTCCAGCTCGATGATCGGCTGTTCGAAGTCGAGGGTCATGTGCGTGAACGGGTCCCTTAAATGAGTAAGGCGCACCCTATCGGTGCGCCG
>JALGWK010000237.1 GCA_025774205.1 bacterium | reverse complement strand
CGTCGATGGGGACCAGGTCTCCCTCCCCGCCGGAGTGGAAATCACCCTCGGGGGGATAGCCAAGGGGTACGCCATCGACCTGGCGGTCGCCGCCCTGGAGCTGGGCGGGATCGATCATGGTCTGGTCAACGCCGGAGGGGATCTGGGCGCCCTCGGGGACCGGGTCGGTGAGCCCTGGCGGCTCGCTGTTCGGGATCCGCTGGAACCGGAGGGGCTCCTGGCAACCATCTCACTGGCCGGGAACGCGGTCGCGACCAGCGGGGGTTACGAGCGTTTCTTCGATGCCGGACAGAAGTGGCACCACCTCATCGATCCCCGGACGGGAAGGAGCGCCGCGGGAGTCGCGAGCGTGACCGTCACGGCCGGTTCCGCCCTCGACGCGGATGCCCTCGCTACGGCTGTGTTCGTGCTGGGCGAGATCGATGGCCTGGCGCTGGTTGAGGATCTCGACGGGGTGGAGGCCCTCCTGGTCACCGACGGGGGTGCGATCGTCGCCTCGACCGGCATGCGGTACAGGCTCTATTATCAGGATGATGTCCCGTCCCTGTCTGTTCAGGAGGAATAGATGATGAACCGGAGAAGCTTCTTCGAGAGTGCCGGAGTCGGCCTGGCCGCGCTCCAGCTGTCGGCCATGACCGGCTGCAGCCGAACAGTACTGCCCACCATCGGAGCCGCAGGCGTGGGGATTTGCGACTGGAACCTCGGACCGATGTGCGATCCCGAGAAGATCGCCCTGGCCCGGGAAGCGGACCTGGAGGGGATCCAGGTGAGCCTGGGACGGGACCCGGAGAACATCCTCCTGAGGGACCCCGAACTCCGCCGTCTCTATCTGGAGCAGGGCGCTCTCAACGGTATCACCTTCCATTCGGTCGCGATCGGGATGCTCAACACCTATCCCCTCGCCACCGAGCCGCGGAGCGCGGTCTGGGTGGTGGACGCCATCGAAACGGCCGCGGCCCTGGGCGCCTCCAACATCCTGCTCGCCTTCTTCGGGAACGGCGATCTCCGCTGGCATGATGAGGCTGGAGATCCCGTAGACGAGAAGGAAGGGGAATTCTCCTCCTTCCGGCTGGACGACGAAAAGGTTGCCTCGGTCGTGGATACGCTCATCCAGGTCGTACCCCGTGCCCGGGACGCCGGGGTGATCATCGGACTGGAGAACACCATCACCGCCCGTCAGAGCCTGGATATCATCGAGCAGGTGGGATCGGACCAGGTGCAGATCTACTATGATCTGGGCAACTCCACCGGCAACGGGTACGACGTGCCCGGCGAACTGCGTCTGATCGGCAATGACCGCCTCTGCGAGGTGCACCTGAAGGACTGGAACACCCCCCTGCTCGGCAGCGAGGGATGCATGGTGGATAACGCTGCCGCCGCGGCGGTGCTTGATGAGATCGGTTACGACAAGTGGCTGGTGCTGGAGACGAGCGGCCGGAGGGACCAGTTTCTCGAGGATACCCGCCGGAACGTGGCTTTCGCTCGTGAGACGTTCCGGATGGCCTGATGAAGTATCTGCGGCACCCTGTCACCCTCGGGATCGCGATCGGGATTCTGGCCCTCACGCTGGTCAGAACCGGCAATTCGCTCACCTCCTCCGACCGGTTCTGCGAATCGTGTCATGTCCACCCCCAGGCGACCACCTCCTGGAAACAATCCACCCACTACAGCACACAGAGCGGGATGGTGATCCACTGTGTGGAGTGTCATCTCCCGCCCGGCGGCATCGCCTACGTGATCCAGAAGACGCGGCTCGGCGTCCGCGACCTGCTCGGCAAGCTCTTCAAGAATCCGGAGAAGTTCGACTGGGATGAGCGATCCATGCTGGAGCACGCCCGGACACATGTATTCCGGGAATCGTGCCTCACCTGCCACAGCAACCTCTTCCCCATGCAGTTGTCGGACAAGGGGGAGGAGGCCCATCTCTACTATGAGCGGAAGGAAGAGGAACTCCGCTGCATCAACTGCCACCTGTATGTGGGTCATTACGATCCCGACGCCACGACTGGCGAAGCGTTCGGGATCACCACCACCGTAGAACAGGAAATCTACGACCGGTCCGCCGTGGTGGAGGGCTTCACCGACTTCACCGAGCAGGTCCCCGGCACCACTATCGATTTCGAGATGGTTGCTGTTCCGGGCGGGATCTTCACCATGGGGAGTCCGTCGAAGGAGCGGTACCGGAGACCCGATGAGGAACCCACGCGACAAGTGAGCGTGTCCTCATTCTGGATGGGCCGGATCGAGGTGACCTGGGACGAGTTCGAGGCGTGGTACCGTGCCACTGCCTCGGAGGGCCGGACCGATACACGGGCGCTCGATGCCGCTGCCGATCCCACGATCGACGCTGTCACCGGCGCAACCCCTCCTTATGTCCCTCCCGACCAGGGGTGGGGGAGGGGAGAACGGCCGGCCATCACCATGACCCACCATGCCGCCCTGGCCTACTGCGAATGGCTCTCGAGTGTCACCGGCCGCCGTTATCGGCTGCCGACCGAAGCCGAATGGGAGTATGCCTGCCGGGGCGGTACCGATACGCCCTACTTCTTCGAAGGTGATCCGAAGATGTTCACCCGGGATCGGTTCTGGAACCGGGTGTTCGGCAGCCGAAGTGAAGGGATCGATCCGTGGGTGATCCATACCGGCAACAGCAGCGGGAAAACACAACCCCCCGGAGATACCCGGCCCAACCCGTTCGGCCTGGTCAACATGCTCGGGAACGTGCGGGAGTTCTGCCTCGACTGGTACGCCGTCGACGCCTATGGAGACCATCCTGAAGGAGATCCGATCGTCGATCCGACCGGACCTTCAGAGGGGAGAGAACGGGTTGTCCGGGGAGGTTCCTTCAGGAGCGATCCCGTCGCAACGAGGTCGGCGGCGCGTGACCGGACCCGTACCGAAGCCTGGTTGATGACCGATCCCCAGATCCCGAAGAGCATCTGGTGGTATTCAGACTGTATCGATGTTGGATTCCGTGTAGTATGCGAACTTGATGACAGGGGGAGCTGATCCGCCAGCATCCATGACATTCCTGACACAGGCCCTGAGCCGCATGGGAGGAACCGTTCCATGAGCGAGAAGAAGGATGGACCCAACCGGAGAGAATTCATCGAGATCGCGGGGCTGGTGGGAGCCGCGGGCGCCGCTGGACTGGTGGCGGCCGGCTGCGGCGGCAGCGGGATGGGCGACGTCTATGCCGATTATCAATATCCGGACATGCTCGAGACCGCCCCTGACGGACCGGTCCTCAAGGTACCGCCCTGGCTGATGTTTTCCAGGACCGGCTTGACGGGTGCCGCAACACCCTCCGGGAACGCAACGATGTCCAGGTTGCCGACGAAAACTGCTTCACCGGTTTCGATTGCCATGAACGGCTCCTCGAGACCGATGTCGACGTGGTCCTCCTGGCCACGCCGCCCTATTTCAGGCCCTCACATTTCGAAGCCGCCGTCGATGCCCGGAAGCACATCTTCATGGAGAAACCGGCGGGGGTCGATCCGGTCGGGATCCGGGCGGTGATGGCAGCGGCCAGGAGAGCCGAGGGAGCGGGACTCACGATCGTGACCGGCACCCAGCGCCGGCACCAGACTGACTATCTGGAGACTTTCAGGCAGGTCACCAGGGGCGCGATCGGCCGGGTCGTCTCGGCCAACGTCTACTGGAACGGCCAGGTGCCGTGGTGGCGTGAACGGCAGCGGGGCTGGACCGATGTCGAATTCATGCTCCGCGACTGGGTCAACTGGATCTGGGGTTCCGGCGACCACATCGTCGAACAGCACGTCCACAACCTCGACGTAGCCCACTGGTTCATGGCCGGCCACCCGGTCAAGGCGGTCGGCTTCGGCAGCCGTCATCGGCGTCCCTCCGGCGACCAGTTCGACAACTTCAGCATCGACTATGTCTTCGAGGACGGCCGGCACGTCCACAGCATGTGTCGTCAGATCTCCGGCTGTGCCAACAACGTGTCGGAATTCCTGATGGGCACCGAGGGGTATACCAACGGCGTCGACAAGATCTGGAACCACCAGGGTGAACTGATCTGGGAATACCCCTACGAGATCAACGAGGAGGGGAATCCGATCAGTCCCCGGCCCTACTTCCAGGAGCACATCGACCTGGTGACATCGATCAGGCAGAACCGCGCTTTCAACGAGGCGGAGAACACCGCCATCTCGACCATGGTGGCCGTCATGGGCCGGACCTTACACCGGTAAAGAGGTCACCTGGGAGGAGATGATGAACTCCGACATGAAGCTGGGACCCGATCCGCTGGAATTCGGTTCCTCCGACCTCGTGCGGGGTGTTGTTCCGGTACCGGGCACAGCCTGATACCGACCTGGATCTGTCCGGCGGGGGCGGCGATCAGCCGCTTCCGCCGGGTCTTCTCGAAGCCCGTACCTTCCCGCGATCGGTCGTGAAGAAGAGCGCGGCCGGCGTCGGATCGCCTTCCACGAACTCGAATCCGATCTTCACCTGGACCGGTGATTGGAGGGAGTACGATTCGAAATTAGTGGCGGAGACCGGATAGAGTTCCGCCTCGGCGCCGGGTATCCCGCGCACCAGTTCGATCCCCATCAGTTCCCCGCCTCCCCAGTCGTACCTGATGAAACCGGTCTCGCGTTCATATTCAATGGCGATCCAGACTGAAACCCTCATCCCCTGGCGAAGGGCGAAGGCCGCCTCCAGATCGCGGTACGTGCCGTAGCGCTGCTCCCGCATCTCCATCCAGTTTTGCTCTTCGGAGGCCAGTTCTTCCAGGGGCATGCGCCCGCCGAGCGCCTCGTGGATTCCCGTGAAGTCACCGGCGATGGCCTTTCGGAGGATCTCTTCGCTTCGCCTCGAATACCGTTCGATGGCGGGATCCTCACCCGCGCCGCCACCACCCGCCAGGAGGTTCCGGGCGAGGTCTCCCGAGCCTCTCACCAGCAGATGTCCACCTGCCCGTTCGACCTCGACCAGCCCCTCATCGGGCATCCGGTAGATACCGGTGTATCGGTCCAGACCCTCCGCATCGAGCGTGATGGTCTCAGGGGGGAGGGTGACCGGGGAGCCGAAGAGGAGCCGGGTGAGGTCCCGGGTCACGTTATCTACCGGGGCGAAGGTCGAGAGGTTGGAGGCGGCGAAGATCATCACCTCGTCATCGGGGAACCAGCGGAAGTCGGCGGTAAAGATGCCGTTCCCCCCATTGTGGGTGATCAGTCGCCGGCCCATGTAATCGGGCACGGTAACCCAGCCGTAGCCGTAGAACGATTCCCCGCCACCCTCGTCGGCGTGCGGCGCGAAGTACTTCTCCTTCGCATCCGCGGAGAGGATCTCCTCCCCCTGCAGGGCACGGTACCAGCGGTACATGTCGCCGGCGACAGTATGGATCCCGCCGTTGGCGCGGAGGTGCCAGCCGGGTCCATCGGAGAGCATCGGCTTCCGGATCACGCTCCCCCATCGCTCACCATCACGGTAGCCGACCGCCAGTTCCGCATCGACATACCGGGGCAGGAGGTACCCCGTCCGCGTCATGCCGGCCGGTTCGAAGAGATGCTCCCGCAGGAACTCCTCGTACCCCATGCCGGAGACACGTTCGACGATGATGCCGAGGATACTGAAACCAACGTTCGAATACTCGTACCGCACGCCCGGCGCTGATCCCAGCTCCGTTCCCAGGGTGAGCTGCATGAAGCGATCAGCTGTGGCGCCGGCGTCGAAATCATCCCCGATGGCGCCCGGGAAGCCGGCCGTGTGGGTCAGCAGATGATGGAGAGTTATTCCCTGCTTGTCGGCCGGGACACTGTCGAAGTAGTCGGTCATGGGATCATCGACCGAGAGCCGGCCCATCATCTCCAGCTTCAGGATCGCGGCCCCGGTGAACTGCTTGGTGATCGAACCGGTGGAGAAGACGGTCCCGGCGGTGACCTGCCGCCCGCTCTCCCTTCTCGAGCGCGATCCCGTCCTCCCTGGCCACCACGACCACCCCGCTGAAGCCAACCCCTTCCAGCCGGGTCAGGTATTCATCGAGTCGCCGGCCGATCTCACCCGACACGGTCCCGCCCTCCTGGGCGGCGGACCGGTGAGGGCCGGCTATGTGAAGGATGGCGAGGCAGAACATGGAGAGCAGAGCCCCTCCGGTTAAAGGGTATCAGACCATTAAACTGGAAAATCCGCCCGGCGGATGACAGAAAAACCGGTCGTGGATGGAAAACCGGTTTGCGGTCAGGTTCGGAGCGGCTGCATCATCAGGGTCTCGATCGGTCATCCGGGATGGATATCCGGAACAGGTATCACGAACAGGCACGCCGGACCGGACCATCAGGCAGAAGGGAGCATGAGCGGCATGGAACCCGATTTCAGTCTCGAGGAGGCGGGGAGGGCCCTCTCGGAGAGCGATCCGTCGCTGGGGGAATTGATCGAACGGATCGGCCCGGTCACGCTGCCGCTGAAACCGTTCCGGAGTCCCTTCCGCTACCTGTCGGAAGCCATCACCTACCAGCAGCTGAACGGGAAAGCGGCCGCGACGATCTTCGGACGTTTTCGGGCGCTCTATGAGGGGAACCGGTTTCCCACGCCAGAGGAGGTGCTGGCCACTCCGGAAAAGACATTGCGGAGCGCCGGTCTCTCCCGGTCGAAGAGCGCGGCGATCATGGATCTGGCGGCGAAGGTGATCGACGGGAGCGTTCCGACAGCGGCGCGCCTGCGGCGGATGACCGACGCGGAGATCGTGGAGAGCCTGACCATGGTTCGGGGGATCGGACCGTGGACGGCCCAGATGCTGCTGATCTTCGCCCTCGGGCGGCCCGACGTGCTGGCAGCCACCGATTACGGAGTCCAGAGCGGATTCCGGATCGTGCGCGGTCTCGAAGAGCATCCCGCCCCGCGAGAGATCATCGAATACGGCGAACGATGGAAACCGTGGCGGACGGTGGCCAGTATCTACCTCTGGCGCGCGGTCGACACCGCTCAGGTATGAAGGAGGAGACCTTGATCCAC
>JALGWK010000236.1 GCA_025774205.1 bacterium | reverse complement strand
GTGTGACTTCATCTTCATGATCTTCAAGGGGCGGATGGTACTCGATGGCACGCTCAACTCGATCCAGCAGGATTACGGGAGCGACACCATCCGGATCCGTATCGAGGAGGATGGACGGGTCCTGAAAGATCTGCCGGGAGTCGAGAAAATAGCCGACTTCGGACGTGAGCAGGAACTGCGCCTGGCCCATGGCGCCGATCCGCAGCAGGTGCTCTCCGCGGCCATGTCGCGAACCGCGATCACGAGTTTCGAACTCACCACTCCCTCCCTGCATGACATCTTCGTGAGGATCGCCGGCCCGGAGGCTCTGGCGGCGGCCGAGGGAGTAAACGGAGATGGAGATGGTGATACCGACCCGGGAGAAGGGGACCGGAAGGAGGCGGACCATGACTAAGGCCTTCAAGGTCGCGAAGCGGGAATACCTGGCGCAGGTCAGGACGAAGGGCTTCGTGATCGGTCTCCTCGTCGCACCCATTTTCATGAGCGGCAGTGGCCTTGCCTTCGCCCTGCTGGAGGACAAGGTCGACACCCGGGATAAACGGATCGCGGTGGTTGACTATTCGGGGCTGGTGAACGATGTGGTGCTGGAGGCCGCGGAAGCCTACAACGGTTCGGTCGTGTATGAGGAGGAGACCGGCAAGAAGGTGCGGCCCGCCCACCTGATCGAGATCGTGGATCCGGGTGACCGGGATCCGGACGAATTAAGTCTCGAACTCTCCGATCGGATCCGGAGTGACGACCTCCACGGCTTCGTGGTGATATCCGAGGGGATCCTTCACCAGTGGGTCGACGGGCAACCCGACAGCATCGCCTATTTCGCGGAAAGCGCCGCTCTCGATCCGGTCAGGAACTGGCTGGGGAACGCCATCAACAACCACCTCCGGAGATTACGGGTTGTCGAAGCCGGGATCGATGAGGGATTGTTCGGCGACCTCTTCGACTGGGTGAACCCGATCGCGCTCGGACTGGTTACGGAGGACGTCGAGACCGGTGAGATCGGCGGGGCCCAGCGCACCTCTGAACTCGACGCGATCCTGGTCCCGATCATCATGATGATGCTGCTCTTCCTCATGATGATGATGGGAGCCATGCCCCAGCTGCAGGCGGTCATGGAGGAGAAGTCGATGCGGATCGCCGAGGTCATCATCGGCTCGGTGAAACCATTCGATTTCATGATGGGCAAGCTGATCGGCGGTGTGAGCGTTTCCCTGACGGCAGCCGGATTCTACGTGCTGGTCGCGATCATTGGTCTACCCCAGCTGGGAGTGGGTGAATACATTCCCTGGCACCTGCTGCCATGGTTCTTCGCGTATGTCATCATCTCGATCTTCATGTACGGCGCGCTCCTGGCCGCGCTCGGTTCGGCCTGCAACGATCTGGCCGAAGCGCAGTCGATCACCTTTCCGGCCATGGTGCCGATGATGCTGCCGATGTTCATTCTCATGCCCGTGATCCAGAACCCGGAGAGCGGCTTCGCGACCGGGGTTTCTCTCTTCCCCCCCTTCACGCCGCTGCTGATGATGGCGAGGCAGGCGACGCCGGGCGGGGTTCCGGCCTGTTCCTGATCTGGATCGGCGGCCGCATCTTCCGGGTCGCGATCCTCCTGCAGGGAACGCCGCCGAAACTGAAGCACTTCATCCGGTGGGCCATCAAGGGCTGATAGCCTGTCACGCGCGTCCGGTGGTCTGACCGGGCGCGCCTGTTCGTAGATTACTGTTCGGCATTATCTGCACCCTGAACGATCGATCTCATCCACAGCCTCAGTGGAGCTGATGCCGGCCTTTCCTTTAGACCGTCGAAAGAAAGATGAAACCCGGCTCCCCTTTTGTCCGTCTAAAGGAAAAACCGAAACAGGACGGGACCATGTCTACCGATAAATCGGAACTGCTGCTCGGCACTCTTGATATGCTGGCTCTGAGAACCCTGGCCCTGGAGCCGATGCACGGGTGGGGATTGTCACTGCGTATCGAGCAGATTTCCCAGGGGGTATTCCAGATCAACCAGGGATCGCTCTATCCGGCGCTCCAGCGTCTGAAACGGAAAGGCCTGATCACCTCGGAGTGGCATATGACGGAGAACAACCGTCGAGCGAAGTACTATAAAATCACCCGGGCAGGCCGGAAACAGCTGAAGCAGGAAATGGAAGAGTGGGGGAGAATCACCGGCGCAGTGAACCGGATTCTCACCGTCGCTCCGCTGGAGGTGTGATCCGATGACGGTCGTGAGAAGTATACGGGAACGGTTCCGGGCGCTCTTCCGGAGACGAGAAGTTGAGATGGAGATGGAGGAGGAGTTCCGGTTCCATCTCGAACAGGCGGTCGAACGGAACCTCGAGCGGGGGATGAGCCCGGAGGAAGCGCATCGCGCGGCTCATGCTGAATTCGGTGGAGTCGAACGACGGAAGGAGCAGACCCGGGATGAGCAGGGGATCCGCTTCATTCTCAACTTCAGCCAGAATCTGCGCTACGCCTGGCGCATCCTCCGCAAGAGCCCGGGTTTCTCGCTTCTGGCGGTAGTGATCATCGCCCTCGGGATCGGCGCCACGACGGCGATGTTCAGCTTTGTCAACTCCCTCCTCTTCACTCCGATCTACGGTGATAATTCTCCCGCGGTCATCCGGATCTTCACCAATGATGCCGAGGATGGAAGTCCCCGGTGGAACTCCTATCCCGACTTTCTGGCTTTCAGGGACGGAACCGATCTCTTCTCGGCGATGGGAGCGACCAGCGACATATTTCCCTTCAGTCTCGTCACTGAATCAGGCGCTGAAACCGTCCTGAGTGACATTTTTTCCTCCGGGGTTTTCCCCGCTCTTGAGATCGTTCCGGTTCTGGGTCGCACCTTTACCGCGGAAGAGGATGTGCCGGGTACGGCTGAACCGGTGGTCATGGTGAGCCATGCGGCGTGGATGGAGCGGCACGGCAGTGATCCCGACATCGTCGGGAAGATCCTGAAACTGAACGGTTATCCGGTCACGGTGGTGGGAGTCGGCCCTCCGGGATTCAAAGGTGTCTTCATCGGGGTAGCCACCGAATACTGGGTCTCCTGGGGAACGGCCGCGCTCATCAATACTCCCTACGCCTACATGGAAAACCGGAGTAACCGTGAGTGCACCATTTTCGCGCGGATGAAGCCGGGAGTGGCGATCGAACAGGCCCGCTCCGCGCTCGGTGCCGTCGCGGCAGGTCTGGCGGAGATATATCCGGAGACCAATGAGGGGATGAGCCTCACGGTCATGCCGTCGAGTGAGGTCCGCATGGATCCGCTGATGGATAAGCTCCTCCTGCCTATTTCCGGATTCCTGATGACGATCGTCATCCTCGTCATGCTGGTGGCCTGCTCGAATCTGGCGGGATTCCTCCTGATGCGGTCGATCTCGAGACGGCGGGAGATAACCATCCGTATCGCTCTGGGGGTCGGCAGGAAGCGGCTGATAGCCCAGCTCCTGACCGAGAATGCCCTGCTCGGTCTGTTCGGTGGGATACTGGGTATTGCCCTGGCGCATGGACTCGCCGTGATCCTGAAATCATGGAGCATCCCGCTCCCCTTCGCGCTTGGCATCAATCTCACCCTCGACGGCACGGTACTGGCCTTTGCCCTGATCCTCTCTCTCATGACAGGATTGCTGATCGGTCTCGCCCCGGCGCTGCAGGCTTCAAAACCCGACCTCGTAACCGCTCTCAAAGATGCCTCCGGAACCTCGACCGTGAGCCGGAAGAACTCCAGACTCAGGAACACCTTCATCGTTGCCCAGGTCACCGTGTCGATAGTGCTGCTCATCAGCGCCGTGCTTTTTCTCCGGAGCCTCGGATTCCGGAAGGACATCGATCCCGGTTTCGGATCGGACCACCAGGCGATCGCGGCCGTGGATGTGGCGCTGGGGGGGTACGCGGATGAGGCCTCGGCGCGGGTGTTCCTCGAACGTTTCAGGGAGAGATTGCTCACTCATCCCGAGATCGAAACGGTCGCTCTCTCCAGCCGGATCCCCTTCGGTCTCTTCGGGGGGGGATCGCAGACACGGGTGAGTCTCTCAGAAGCGACCATTGTGGAAGGGGAGGAGGAGGAAGAAGAACAGCCGGGTGTGCATTACGCGGCGGTCTCTCCGGAATTCTTCGAGGCGATGGAGATCGAATTGGTGAGAGGTGAGACCTTCCCGTTCATCAGTCCCGGCTCGTCACCCCGGGCAGTGATAATCAATGAGGCTCTGGCCGATTCTCTCTGGGGGAACAGCCCGGCGGTCGGTCAGTCAATGCTGATCGGCAGTGAGGGTGAAGAGCGATCGGTCGAGGTGATCGGTGTGGTGAACAACTCAACCTGGGTGTCACTCCGGGAGAAGGACATACCGTTCCTCTACCTCCCCTTTGCCGGACGTTATACCATGACGACGGTCGTGGTGGCCCGTACATCGGGTAATCCGGCGGCCCTGCCCGAACTGTTCCGGCGGGAACTCGAATCACTCGACAGCAGCGTCCCGGTCTTCGACGCCAGGACCATGGAGGAGCATGTCGCCATCGCTTATTTCGTGGATCGCACCGCCGCGCTCCTGCTCTCGGTCTTCGGTGTTCTGGCCATGATCATGGCCACCATCGGACTCTATGGTACGATCGCGTTCTCGGTCTCGCTCCGTACCAGGGAGGTGGGTATCCGGATGGCGATGGGAGCTGATAAACAGCAGGTCGTGATGATGGTCCTGGGACAGGGGATCCGCCTGATGCTCATCGGGGTGATCATCGGTTCCGTCATCGCGGGACTGATCTCAAAGGTGCTCTCCAGGGTTCTGCTCGGTGTCTCGACCCTTGATCCGATTTCATTCATCAGCGTGGCGGTACTCTTCTTCGTCACAGCGGTTCTGGCCAGCTACATTCCGGCCCTGCGGGCGGCCAGGCTCGATCCGATGAATACCCTGAGATATGAATAGGCGACGGTACCGCTGACGGTCCCGGATACCAGACGAGAGGAATCAGAGAAATGAGGATGGAAAGAATGGCAAGAATGGCAAGAAGAGCGG
>JALGWK010000022.1 GCA_025774205.1 bacterium | reverse complement strand
CGCTCGAATGCTGCAATGGCCGTTTCCATCAGACGTATATCCAGAATCCCCTTCAGGATCCTTGCTTCCGTGGTGTAATCGGTATAGAGGGGCATCACGATCGCCGTCAGTGTGCCGAGCAGCGCCATCACAATCATCACCTCGATGATGGTAAAGGCCACGGCGCGCCTGAGGTACGCTCGAGGATGCCGTAGTATTGCGTTCATACTTTCAATACCAGCCCAAGTATCGAGTGCATGCTGACATCCCGTAAGTAAAGCAGCAGCCAGGAGCCAAGTATATCAATAAACAGAATATGGGACAAAATCAGCAATACCGGCGATGAAGCGATCATCTGAGCTGTTCAGTCAGGTGAACCGCTTTTCCGGGACCCGGAAGACGTAGTTCAGGTACCACCCTGAGAGCAACTCAGACCACTCGATCCTTCCACCGTCCCCGTCGAAATATCACGACCGCCAATACCGCCAGGATGCAGTACGAAATGGTGACGGCGATGAACACCCCGACCGGACCGAATCCCAGCGAGTTGGCAAGGATGATGGCCAGCGGGAGTTTGATGAGCCACAGGGTGACCAGGTGGAGCCAGGCCGGGGTCATCGTGTCGCCGGCGCCGTTGAAGGCTTCCGTCATCACCATACCGAAGCCGAAGAAGACATACCCGTAACTGACGATCCTGAGACACTGCTCACCAATTCTGACCACCTCCGGATCAGAGGTGAATATCCTGATCAGGGTCTCGGCCAGGGGGATCCACAGCAGCATGATGATGAAGAGGAATCCGGCCGCATACCCGGCTGTGATCCAGGTCGCGCGTTCCGCCCGGTCAGGTCGTCCCGCACCCAGGTTCTGACCGACCAGGGTGGCCGCGGCGTTGGCCAGCCCCCAGGCCGGCAGGAAGACGAACGACAGAATCCTGAAGGCGATCGTGTATCCGGCGACCGCTGCCGTTCCGAACGAGGCCACGATCCTGACCAGTATGAGCCAGCTGGTGGTTTCCACCAGCTGCTGAGCCATACCACCGAAGGAAAGCCGGGCCAGCCGCCGCATGACATCCGGACGGGGACGCAGCTTTACTTCAGCGAGCTTGATGCGTCCGCTGCCCTTTCTCAGCCTGACGATCTGATACGCGACCCCTGTCCCGCGACCGATGACGGTGGCGATGGCCGCGCCCTTCAGACCCAGTTCGGGGAAGGGTCCCAGGCCGAAGATCAGGCAGGGATCGAGGACCAGGTTGATCCCGTTGGCGAGCCAGAGTGACCACATGGCCATCTTCGCGTCACCGGCGCCCCTGAAGACCGCGTTGTTGATGAAGAGGAGCATGATCACGGCATTGCCACCCAGGGCGACGGCAAGGTAGACGCGACCGGAGGAGGCCAGTTCGGCCGAGGCCCCCATGGCCATCAACAGTTTTCCACCAGCCAGGAGGCCGACCACCGCGATCGGCAGGGAGACCAGTACTCCCAGCCAGTTCGCCTGGACCGCTGCCCGGGCCGCAACGGCCGGCTTCTTCTCCCCGATACGGCGGGCCACCAGGGCGGTGGTGCCTATCGCGAGACCGAAGCTGATGGCATATACCAGGTAGAGAAACGCCTCGGTCAGCCCCACCACAGCCACGGCATCGGTGCTGATACGGCTGACGAAGAAGACATCGGCCACGGCAAAGACCGACTCCATGGACATCTCCAGGACCATGGGGACGGCCAGAATCCGTATCGCCCGGTTCAGGTTGCCGTGGGTGAGGGCTGATTCCGAGGACTCGTGATTCAACGCGCGTTACTCAGATACCAGTGCGGATCGAGCAGGTCAGAAAAGGGATTCAGGAACCCTCTTTCGGCAGTTTGCCGAATTTCTTCCTGTTCCGTGAGGCTCCCGCCAGGGCCAGATGCTTCCGTGAGAGGAATTGATCGACCGCTGCTCGCGATGTCATGTCCACCTCCTGTGTTCAAATCACTCACCGAAATATATTAACAAGATACGGTTCGAGCAGCAGGCGGGTTCGCTGTCCCCTCGATTGCGTGAAATAGAGCACCACCAGTCCATGTTCCGGCCAGACCCAGCTGTACGTTGCGTCGGAACCGCTATGTCCGAAGGCGGCCCGCTCACCTCGTTCAGCCTCATTGGTGCGCACATATACCTGCCACATCTGACCGTACATGACCTCACACTCCGGTACCTGGCTGGCATATGGCATAATCGATCGTGGCGTGAGAGCCCGCTGTACAGACTCTTTCGACAGCCATTGCTCTCCCCCCACCATTCCCTCATCCAGCCAGGCTGAAAGCAGACGCGCATAATCCTCAGGAGTTGAGTACCAGGTCGTGCCGCTGCCGATCGTGAACGGGGCTATCGATCCCACGATCGGCTTGGCCATCGAACGGATGTTGAACAGCGTCCCCCGCTCCATCGGCAGCTGAGCTTCGATATCCCGATCGCCGTATGCCTTATGGAGAACAGTCCGTCGGTCGTGGATGATCAGGAGCTCGGCACCGACTACATAACCGGCCTCGATGAAGCTATCTACCATCTCCGAGATCCGATCCAGCGCGACACGATCGATTTCCTGGATTCGGGATTCAGCTGTCGGGCCGAGTGAGATCGGGCGACAGAGTGAGAGAGCGGTAAGGACAAGGGTGACGAGTTTCTTGATCAACATGGCGGTTACATCTTGCATTATGCCATATTAATATTACATCCAGTCAGACTCATCCACGCGTCTTACTCCTCCACGTGTCTTACTCCTCCACGCGAATACCCTTCCAGAACGCCACGTGATCCCTGATCTCGGCCGCGGCCTTGCTCGGTTCCGGATAGTACCAGGCGGCATCCTGGTTCACCTCGCCATCTACCTCCACATGGTAATAACTCGCCTCACCCTTCCACGGGCAGATCGTATTATTGTCCGACTCGACGAAGTATTCCCGGTTGATGCTCTCGGGCGGGAAATAATGGTTCCGCTCCACCACCCTGGTTTCATCGCTCTCCGCGATGACCGTTTCATTCCAGATCGCTTTCATCCGCACTCACCTCCACCCTTTCATGGTTTACAGGTGAGTGTCCCGGAAGGGGAAACGGTTTCACAGGAACTGCCGGCAGGCGGGATGGCTACCGCCGATATCGACGGATGAAGTTCCCGATGATCTCCATGGTCGGATCCCCGGGCAGGCCCAACTGTCGGATGATGGTTCCTGGAGGATGGTAACGAACGTGAACAGGAGCGCCGGTAGTATCACGTGTGATGCTTCCCTTCCATTGGCCGGCCAATGGTGGAACCTGCTTCGAACAGAAAACGCCCGGACGGGGACATTCCCGCCCGGGCATCAGGATGGAACATGGCCGCCGGCTCCCCGACCGCTATCCGATGAGTCCCTTCACGGCTGCAATGAGGTCCTCCGGATCGATCGGTTTGTCGATGAAGACCTCCGGCTTTACCAGTCCTTCTTCACGCATTTTCGTAATGGCTTTGGCAAGAGTGTCCCGCAGGCTGTCAAACGGGCTTTCCATGGTATCGCCGTCGGCCCGTTCCTCGTCCTCTTCGAGAGCCCCCGCCACTCCGGTCAGCATTATCACCGGGATATCACAGTACTCTTCAGTCTTCCGGAGCTGCTTGAAGAGGGTGAATCCGGTCTTCTTCGGCATCATGACATCCAGCAGGATCAGGTCGGGGGGCGATTCCTGGACCTTCTTCAAACCATCATCACCATCCTCGGCAGTCACGGCCTCATACCCGTTCTCTTCCAGGGCGACCGTGAGGAAGCGACGTGTGCTCTCATCATCATCTACCACAAGGACTCTCTTCGGCATTAATGGTGCTCCTCTGTTATGCTCGGCCCCTGGATCGGCAGGGACACTCTGAACGTCGTACCTTCCCCGGGCACGGATTCGACGATCGTCTCGCCTTCGTGCGCCTCGACTATCCTGTTCACCACCGCCAGTCCCATCCCGGTACCTTTCTTCTCCTTGGTACTGAAGAACGGCATGAAAATCCGGCTCTGTACCTCTTCCGACATCCCCTCCCCGTTATCGATCACCTGGATCTCAATCCGCCTGTCCAGCTCCGCCTGGACCACCCGCAACGTCAATCGGGGGCTCTCCCCATCAGGGTAATCTTTCCAGGCACAGGCATCCATCGCATTCGAAAGCAGGTCCATGACCACCGACCGGATCCCCTCGTTGTCGCAGATGACCCGCGGCAGTTCGGGTTCGATCTCGAGTTCAAGGCCGATGCCCAGATCGCCGATCCTGACCCGGCTCAGGTCGTGCACCTTGATAGCCAGTTCGGTCAGGTCGACAGGTTTCAGATTCAGTTTCCTCGTCTTGGCGAAATCGAGCATGCTCATCGACATATCGGTCATTTCGTCGATGCCCTTCCGGACCATATCCCATCCTTCGGTCACCAGCGGCATATCCTCCTTGGCCAGTCCGAGCTTCACCATGTAGGAGCCGCCCTTCATGACATTGAGGATGTTCTTGATCGAGTGCTGGATCCCGGTCAGGGCCTGGCCCAGGGCCGCCATCCGCTTCGAGCGGAGCAGCTGGACCTGGAGCTGGAGTTCCTCGGTGATATCCTTGCTGATGCCCATAGTGCCGATAGGCGTTCCATCCGCGGCCCGGAGCCGGGAGAGGGTGTTCATCACCCGTCTCGTTTCGCCATCTTTCGTCACGAACCGGGTCATGTAGTTCACCACATGCTCATCGTTCCTCATCTGTTCGATGGCTTTCGCCCTGTCACGGGGATCGGCAAAGATCATTTCGATGTTCTGTCCGATGACCTCGTCACGACTATACCTGAGGGCATGCTCCGCGCCGGCGTTGAAGGAACGGATCAATCCGTCCGGGCCTACGGTGATGATGATGTCGGCGGAGTTCTCGACGATGCCCTGCAGGTACTCCTTGGTGTCCATGAGTTCGGTGATGGTGCTCGACAGCTCGGAGGCCATGTTATCGAAGACGCTGACTACTTCCGAGAGACCGTCACCGGTCGTATCCTCGAACCTGAAACTGAAATCCTTTTCGGCCAGCCGTATCGCCCCTTCACGCATCAACCTGATTCGCCGGCCGAGAAGACGCTCGGTCATCATCCAGGTGACGGCCATGCCGACGATGAGGGAGATGAGGATCGCCAGGGCCGTGTTCCGGTTCTGCTGGGTGATGAGGTTGTCTACCCTCTCCAGGCTGAAATCTGCCTGGAGGACCGCAAGCACGGCACCGGTCGCCAGTCCCGTATGACAGATGTCGGTACTGCACCCATCTTCGACGAGGATCTGCGTGGCCACCGAGAGGGCGCGCCCCTCCCCGTCATACTCCACCACCTCACTCCACATGTCAGCGGTTACCTCCGCGAGCTGATCCGGAGCCACGTGGCAGACGTTGCAGGGCCACTCCTCCTCCGTGACCATGAGCGTGTCAGCAGGCAGCTGCGTGACGATTACCCGTCCTGAATGAGCCAGCAGACGGATGTACCGGTAGACCGGGTTCTCCGTCGCCATCCGGTTCACCAGGTCGGGCAGCTCATCCGGTGCATGGCCCATCATGATCTCGTCAAGTCGGCTGATGATCAGCTCGGAACTGTTGATGGAGGTCTCGCGGGCGGATCTGATCTCCGCCCGCTCAAGATCGAGGTTGCCGATGTAGCCGAGGATGCCGAGGGCAGAGACCAGGATCAGGAGGAAGAAGCCGTTGACCTTCCAGACCAGGCGCATTCTCCGCAGGGCGCTGCGGAGCCCCGGCCTGAGACTCTCCTCTTCTATTACGTGTTCATCCATGGTCTTCTACGTGATCATCCATGGTCTTCCGGGTCCGACCGCTTGCCTTCGGAGCGACTGAGAGCGGCCGGGTGCCCCTCTTTTGCGGGGTGTCCTTCTCTTCCGAAGAGCATAGAGCATATATGCTCTTTGACAAATTGTGAAATTTATCACAGAATGGGCCGCAATCTGCCGATTGAAAAATGTGCCCGTCCTTACCACGGAGTGTGGCATGAATCCTGACGCGAAGCCGATCCTGGTTATTGGAGGAGGTATTGCGGGGATGACTGCGGCCGTCGAGGCCGCAGAGGTCGGCTATTCCGTGGTCCTCATCGAAAAAGAAGCCTTTCTCGGGGGCCGCGTTATACGATCGCACAAGTATTTCCCCAAGATGTGTCCTCCCTCCTGCGGATTCGAGATCAATGTCCGCAGAATCCGCAGCAACCCCCGGATCACCGTACATACCCTGACCACTGTGGAAGAGATCACGGGATCAGCGGGTGATTTCCGGGTAAGGCTTAAAACGAGCCCCCGCTATGTCACCGGGAATCATTCTCTCGATGGCTCGGTCATTGAACAGCTGAGTTCGGAACGTCCCGATACGTTCAACATGGAGATCGGGACAACCGGGGCGGTTTACTATCCGCATGACTCCGCCTGGCCTCCCCTGCATGTCGTGGACCGGGAGGCACTCTCGGAGGCGGACATGCTGACGCTGACCGAAGTGGCCCCACCCGGTTCGATCGATATGGGCCAGACCGAGGAGGAATTCCACCTCGACGCGGGCGCCATCATCATCGCCACCGGCTGGCGTCCCTACGACGCGGCGAAGCTTGAGAATCTCGCCTTCGGCCAGTGCCCGAATGTCATCACCAATCTCATGATGGAACGCCTGGCAGCGCCGGGCGGGCCGACCGGGGGCACGATCCTCAGGCCATCCGACGGCGAGGCGCCCGGGAATGTCGCCTTCGTCCAGTGCGCCGGCTCGAGGGATGAGAACCATCTCCCCTACTGTTCCGGCGTCTGCTGCATGGCCTCCCTGAAGCAGGCCAGGTACCTCAGGGAGCAGGATGAAGATGCGAAGATCACCATCTTCTACATCGACATCCGTACCATCGGAAGGCTGGAGAGTTTCTATCACGACCTTCTCGAGGATGAGAACATCACCTTCGTGAAGGGGAAGGTCGCCGGGATCAGCGAAGATGACGGGAACAACCTGATCCTCGAGGTCGAGGACACCATCGCCGGGGAGAAACCGACTCCGCAGTTCGATCTGGTGGTGCTGGCCACCGGTATCGTCCCCAACACCGCCGACGCACCCGTCCCCATCGAACTCGAGTACGACGATTACGGCTTCATCGATGGAGGCACGGGCGTCGAAGGTGTCCACGCCGCGGGATGCTCCCGGCATCCCTGTGACGTCTCGACCGCCACGAAAGAAGCCACGGCAGCTGCCCTCAAAGCTATCCAGGACCTGAACAGATGACTGAATCAGAAGACAAAATCGGCGTCTTCATCTGCACGGGCTACGGGCTGGCTGAGGCGCTCGATATCGACGCCCTCTGCGCCGTGGCCACGGATGAATTCAAGGTACCGTTCTGCAAAACGGTGGACTCCTGCGAGGGGCCCGGTCTCGACGCGATCAACGCTGACATCAGCGCGGAAGGATTGACGAAAGTCGTCATTGCCGGGATCTCACCCCGCCGGTATGCCGACAACGCCTTCCCCGATGACGTGATCGTGGAGATGGTCGGCCTCCGGGAGCAGGTAATCTGGGTCCTCCCACCCGGTGAGGAAGACACCCAGATGGCCGCCGAGGACTACCTGAGGATGTATCTCACCAAAGTACGCGAGATGCTGCCCCTGGTGCCCTTCGATCCGGAAGTGGAACTGGACCGGACCATCCTCGTGGTCGGCGGCGGGATCGCCGGACTGACAGCGGCCCGGGAAGCAGCCGAGTCGGGGTTCCAGGTCCGCCTGGTGGAGAAGTCCGACCAGCTCGGCGGCTGGCTGGCGAAGCAGCATCGTTCCTTCCCCACCCGGCCTCCCTATCGCGATCTGGAAGAGACCGGTATCGGGGAGCTGATCGAGGCGGTCGAGGCCCACTCCGGAATTACCGTTCACACTGCAGCCACGACCGGTGAGATCGTCGGCGCACCCGGCCTTTTCGACGTCACCCTCACCTCCTCCGGGAACGGCAAACCGGCAGGAGAGACCCTCGAGCAGTTCCGGGTGGGCGCGATCATCCAGGCCACCGGGTGGAAGCCGAACGACCCCCGGGGCGACCTCTCCTGGGGCGACCTTGATGATGTCATCCTGAACGTCGACCTGGAAGCGATGGTCAAGGAGGAAGGGAAGATCACCCGCCCTTCAGACGGGAAGGAAGTGAAGAGCATCGCCTTCCTGCAGTGCGGCGGCTGTGTCGGTCTGGAACCGCCGGCGTACTGCTCCTCGATCTGCTGTATGACCTCGCTGAAGCAGGCGATGTACCTGCGGGAAGGGGATGAGGACGCCAAAGCCTTCATCTTCTACGAATTCATGCGGACACCGGGCCTCTACGAGGAGTTCTACCGGAAGGCGCAGGACGATCCCGGGATTTTCCTCACCCGGGGCGAGATCTCCGAAGTGACCCGGAACGGGAGCGGTAACTTCACACTCCGGGCCCGGGACACCATGCTCGGCGAAGATATCGAGGTGCAGGTCGACCTGGTGGTGATGGCGGCCGGGATGGCCCCCAATGCCGCCGATGGAGAAGCGATCCGCACCCTCGGGGATGCCCGCGTCACCATGGTGGACGGAGACTCGGAGCAGAAGAAGGAGGAGGCCGCCCAGCTGGTGGAGGACCTCAAACACCACGAAGGCACCGAGATCCTCAACCTCGTCTACCGTCAGGGCCCCGACCTGCCGGCGCTGGAGTACGGCTTCCCCGACTCCCACTTCATCTGTTTCCCCTACGAGAGCCGCCGGACGGGTATCTATCCCACCGGCGCCGTCCGGGAACCGGTCGACGGGGCTGGAAGCATCGACGACGCCACCGGAGCGGCACTGAAGGCCATCCAGTGCATCGAGATGACCTCCCGGGGAGAGGCGCTCCACCCGCGGGCGGGAGACAGGTCGTATCCCGAATTCCAGATGTCGCGCTGCACCAAGTGCAAGCGATGCACCGAGGAGTGCCCCTTCGGCATGCTCAACGAGGATGTGGAGGGAACACCGCTGCTGCAGGAGACACGGTGCCGGCGGTGCGGCATCTGCCTGGGCGCCTGTCCGGAGCGGATCATCTCGTTCAGGGATTACTCGGTCCATATGATCGGTTCGATGATCAAGGCCGTGAACGTCCCTGATGAGTGGGATGAGAAACCGAGGGTCCTTGTCCTGGCCTGCGAGAACGACGCCTTTCCCGCTCTCGACCTGATGGGTGAGCATCGTCTCAAGGGGAGCCCGTGGATCCGGGTCGTTCCTATCCGATGCCTTGGATCGATGAACAACGTCTGGATCACTGACGCGATGTCAGCCGGCTACGACGGGGTCATCCTCCTCGGCTGCAAGTATGGAGATGATTACCAGTGTCACTTCATCACGGGGAGTGAACTGGCCTCGGTTCGACAGAAGAACGCCAGGGAAAAGCTGGAACAGATGGCGATGGATCTGGAGCGCATTGAGCTCCACGAACTCGCCATCGATGAATTCAGGCAGTTACCCGGGATCTTCGAGAAGTTCGACGAACTGATCGAGGAGATCGGCTACAACCCGTTCAAGGGGATGTAACAGACAACAGGCCAGACTTCTTGAGGAGCTGCAACCATGGCGACCGTTGAGACTACGGCGCCCGGCACTCCCGAGACTGAAGAGCAGCCTCAACTCGCGCAGACAGCGAGGGTTCGACCGATGAAGGTCGATCCCGATCTCGAGTTCATCCGGGCCCTGCGCCGCAGCGGCGGCGAGTCACTGAAGAAGTGCTTCCAGTGCGGGACGTGTTCCGCGTCCTGCCCCCTCTCACCAGACCTGCATCCGTTCCCGCGAAAAGAGATGGCCTGGGCCCTCTGGGGCCTGAAGGACCAGCTCATGACGGATCCCGATGTCTGGCTCTGCCACCACTGCAACGACTGCTCGACCAACTGTCCGCGAACCGGACGACCGGGAGACGTGCTGGCGGCGGTGCGGGAGCAGAGCGTACAGCACTACGCCTTCCCCCGTTTCCTGGCCCGATGGGTGACCAGGCCGGCCTTCATACCGATCCTGCTTGCCATCCCGGCGGTCCTGCTCGGTCTCGCCATCCGGTTCCGTGACGGAATCGGGAACGCGCTCGGTTTCTCCCCTCCGGCGGGAGAGGAGATCGTCTACTCCTTCATGCCCTCCCTGCCCCACTGGCTCATCAACTGCTTCTTCGGATTCTTCGGATTCCTGGCGCTCGTCGCGGCGGTTATCGGGATCGTGAGGTTCTCCAGAGGGCTGAGGGGATCGAGTGTCTGGGGGCCTGACCCGCAACCGGTGAAGGGAATCCTCTCGAGTCTCGGATCGGTTGTGCTGAAGATCCTCGTGCACGACCGGTTCACACAGTGTGAGACCGACCACTCCCGTTCGATCTCTCATTTCTTCGTGCTCTTCGGATTCCTCTCCCTTGCCCTGGTGACCTTCTGGATCATCACCGGCCCCGTCAATCCCCTGATCGGCAGTGACTTCATCTATCCGTTCAGCTTCTGGAGTCCGTGGAAGCTCCTGGCCAACGTCGGCGGGCTGGCGGTCCTGGCCGGGTGTCTCCTCATGATCTGGGAACGTCTCTATTTCGGGCACCTGGCCGGCACCAGCAGTTACTTCGACTGGCTGCTGGTCTGGTCGATCTTCCTGGTGGTGGTGACCGGATTCGCCACCGAGGTGCTCCATTACCTTCGGATGGTACCTCACCGGCAGGTCATCTACTTCATCCACCTGGTGTTCGTGTTCTCCTTACTGATCTACCTCCCTTATTCGAAACTCTCCCATCTGCTCTATCGAACCACCGCCATGGTCATGGCCGAACGGTTCGGGCGTGAAGCCGGAGAGGGGGCAAAGCCATGAAACGCAGCACGATCCTGACAGAGAGGAACCGGAGCACCTGGGCCACCATCTTCGCGATCGTCATCCTCCTGCCCATCGGTCTCAGCGCGTTCGGGCTCCATATTCCCAGGCCCCCCGAGACACCCGAAGTCTTTCTCGAGTCGGTCGATCCGCAGTGGGAGAACTGCATCAGGGACTCCACCGAGATGCGCTTCCGCCACATGGACGTACTGAAGGAGATCCGGGACAAGGTCATCCGGCACGGGATCAGGGATGAAGTCACCCTGGCCGGATGCGGAACCTGCCATCTGAACCGGGACCGGTTCTGTGACCGGTGTCACGCGGAAGCCAGCGTGACGCTCGACTGCTTCGGGTGCCATTACTACCCGGAGACAGCTGCTGAAAACGTTACCCTGCCGGGGAGGAGGTGAGTCATGAAGCGTAGAGTATTCCTGAAGAAGAGCGGTCCCGCGCTGGCGGGCGTCTCCGGAGCTATGGGCCTGCCCCTCCTCACCTCCTGTTCCGGCCGGGATGTCAGAAGCGACAGCCCCCTGGCCGGCAAGAAGTGGGCGATGGTCATCGATCTCACCAGGTGCCGTGAGGACTGCACTGTCTGCATGGATGCCTGCCGGCAGGAAAACAACGTCGCCTAT
>JALGWK010000235.1 GCA_025774205.1 bacterium | reverse complement strand
ATCTGGTGGAGGACGGGCAGGTGGATCGGTGTGACATAGTGAGAAAGACTCACCACGATCAGCAGGATGGCCAGGATGGCAAGTTTTCTGCCTGTTTCGGTGGTGGGGAGCATGGCCACCAGTATGCTGGTCATGGATCGGTCCGACAAGGGGTGTTGCATATCAAGCACCCCGGGAGCCTGTCGGACAGCTTGGAACGGGAACCGGTTTCCTCTATGCTGATCCGGTTCCTGATGGCGCGGCCCGCTCCACCTGTCGTTGAGGCCGTGCCCGTTCCGACCTGCCTGGAGGCCGACAGTGAGTGATTCCGGTAAGCATCTCCCCCTCGATGAGTTCGATCGCCCCGACGAGACGCCGCGGAAAGCGGCCTATGACCTGGAAGATGTGGTCGAGGGGCTCGATCGCCGCGCCTTCATGGGCGTCGCCGCCATGATGGGGGCGGGAGCGGCCGTCCCGAAGATGCTTCGGCAGCAGGGCGGGCAGGAGCAGCCCGTCTCGAAGGAGGATCTCGACGCCATGGAGCGGATCATGGGGCTGGAGTTCACCGACGAGGAGGATGAAGCGATCCTCCGGAGTGTGAACGGCAACCTCCGTTCCTATAATTCCCTGCGCGAGATGGATATCCCGCTCGATACTGAACCGGCGCTGACCTTCGATCCCCGCCCGATCGGCTTCGAGATTCCGGGCGGGGACAGCGCACTCGAAATTCGGGAGCCCTCCCGGCTGACTCGACCCGCCTCGGAGGAGGATCTGGCCTTCACCTCCACCAGCCGGCTTTCCCGCCTGGTGCAGACCGGAGAGGTCAGCCCGGTGGAGCTCACCCGGCTCTACCTTGATCGCCTGCAGGAATACGATCCGACTCTGCACTGTGTCATCTCCCTCACCGAGGAACGGGCCATGGCCCAGGCCCGACGCGCCGAGGAGGAGATCGTGTCGGGGATCCGGCGCGGCCCCCTGCACGGCATCCCCTGGGGAGCCAAGGATCTCCTCTCCACGCGCGGCTACCGGACCACCTGGGGCGCCAAACCGTACGAGGAGCAGGTGATCAACTACGACGCCACGGTCGTGGAACGCCTCGATGAGGCGGGCGCGATCCTGGTCGCCAAACTGACCCTCGGGGCGCTTGCCATGGGGGACTGGTGGTTCGGCGGCCGGACCCGCAATCCGTGGAATCCGGAAGAGGGCTCGAGCGGTTCCTCGGCCGGGCCCGCCGCGGCCACCGCCGCCGGCCTGGTCGGCTTCTCGATCGGGAGTGAGACCCTGGGCAGCATCATGAGCCCCTCAGCTCGCTGCGGTACGGTGGGACTGCGGCCCACCTTCGGGCGGGTCAGCCGGTACGGGGCCATGGCGCTCTCCTGGTCGATGGACAAGCTCGGCCCGATCTGCCGCAGCGTGGAGGATGCCGCCCTGGTCTTTAATGCCGTCAGGGGCAGCGACGGAAAGGATCCGACGGTAGTGGACGCGCCCTTCCGCTGGGAGAAGCCGCGACCGCTCAGCGACATGAGGATCGGCTATATCCCCGGGGAGTTCGAGAGTGAGCGGTGGGACAGGAAACGGGTGAAGACCTATGCCGACGCGCTCAAGGTGCTGAAGGACCTCGGCGCTGATCTCGAACCGATCGAACTGCCCGACCTCCCGATCGGGTCGATGCGGCTGGTATTGAATGTCGAGGCCTCAGCCGCCTTCGATGACCTGGTCCGGAGCGGCCGGGTGGCGGAACTCACCCGGCAGGGGCGGGGAGCATGGCCGAGTTCCTTCCGCGCCGCGCGGTTCGTGCCGGCGGTGGAGTTCATCCGGGCTCAGCGCGCCCGCCGGATCCTGATGAATCACGCCGACCTGCTGATGTCCCGCTACGACGCCTTCGTCACCCCGAACTCGAGCGGCAGCATGACCATGACGAACCTCACCGGTCACCCGGCCCTGGCGGTGCCGTGCGGTTTCGACGAGGACAACGATCCGATGGTGCTGATGATCACCGGGCGGCTTTACGACGAGGCGACGATCCTCGACATCGGCTGGCAGTACGAGCAGGCCACCGACTGGCACAACCAGCACCCTGATTTCGCCTGAGCGGGTTCCCGCCCGGCGGTCAGAAGTTCGGGAAGAGTATTTCGATACCGATCGAGAGGCCGATCGGTGTGATCCGGTGTCTGGGAATGATCACCGTGCCGAACGTGTTGATCAGGGCATTGGCCTTGAAGCCGGGCCCCATCACTCCTTCGGCCCGCAGCGAGA
This sequence comes from bacterium, assembly GCA_025774205.1. Lineage (GTDB taxonomy): Bacteria > Blakebacterota > Blakebacteria > Blakebacterales > Blakebacteraceae > Blakebacterum. The sequence continues at coordinate 1,272 of JALGWK010000235.1, read as the reverse complement.
TGGCGAGTTTCGGCTGGCGTACGAGGGTAATGCTGCCCGAGGCCATCAGGAGCGGGCGATAGACCTTCTGTTTCGAGCTGGCCACGAAGGGATCGACCGGGCCGGAACCCGGATCGCCTCCGTACATACCCCGGGATTTCAGGGTCGTCCTGGAGAAACCACCCATGACTGCCAGTTCGGCCAGGGGGAGCCGGCCGGGCGATCCGATCGGATAGACCACGCCGACCAGGGTTCGTATCGCGTTGTATTTCCGCCACAGCTCGGTTTGAGTGGGATCGCCCGCGGTCAGCGTGCCGGGCAGGCCGATCCGGGCCAGCGAAGTCCACTCGGTCCGGTTCCGCAACCACCACCGACCACCGGCAGGCCAGCTGGTCTCGATCGCGAGGGCCGCGCCGATCTGTCCGTTCCAGGCGTTGTCGGAGGTCATCCGAACGCCGGAACCGAGGGGGCCGGCCTGGAGCGACTCCTCGATGTCATGGTAGGTCAGACTGCTGGCGGGGGCGGTATTGATCACCCTGACCGTCGGACGGATCCTCGAGGTGTCGGGGCGGTACAATCCGGTCGCGTCGTAGGTGGGCGGGGTTGGCGCGAGCACCACATCCATGCCGCGGATGAGACCCGCCACGGCCCCGATAATGGCACCCTGAAGGGCCGCGTCCCACATCTGTTCCGGGGCCTCAACCCCGAACACTTCCCGTTTCGTCTCATCATCGGTGGAGATGACACCCAGCAGGGCGCCGCCGGCGCTGCCGAGCAGCAATCCTTCCAGAATCCGCGGCTTCCGCTCCACCCGTACCTCCCGCACCTGCGCCCAGGAGATACCGACGCGTGCCTCCATGAAGGAACCGGCATCCAGAACCAGGGTGATCTCGGAGCCATCCACGTCGAGGATCTTACCACGCAGGGGATACCCGTCCCGCAGGGTGATGACCGCGCTCCGGTTCACCTCCTGCAGCAGGAGAGAGGCATGGTCGGGCAATTTCGCACGTGATGGACGGGTTGGTCTGAGACCGTAGTCCTGCGCGGCGAGAGGCCCTCTGCCGGGCAGCGTGAGAGAGAGACAGAGGATCAGACCGAGGAGTGGGAGCCGGGCGTTCGTATGCTTCTCGCGAAGAGGCATGGTGGTCAGAGTAGGGCAAAGCGCGGGCCCCGACAACTCCTCAACGACGGGTTTCTGTGGCCGAAACGAACCGGTAGAGATAGGATACTCCGGTCTGCGACGCTTTTGACGCCCCGCGATGGAGGTCAGGTGTGCTAACGATCCGAATGAGT
>JALGWK010000234.1 GCA_025774205.1 bacterium | reverse complement strand
CCAGAGTCGCGCCTGGAGCCTGATGTATGGCCTGGCAGCGCTGCTGATCCTGGCGAGCGGAGCGATCGCCATGAAGGGGAAGCTGGCGTCGGGGCAGAGGGGTGACCCCGCAATTCCTGTGAGTTCCCCTGATATCGAAAGGTCCACCCGGACGACCCTCCGCTGGGTCTGGTATGCGTTCCTGCCCTCCAGCCTTCTGCTCGGTGTGACGCAGTACATCTCTGAACTGGTGCTCCGTCTCTTCCCCGGTGCCCTGGTAACGCTCATCTTCCTGCTGCTCATCCAGGCCACCAGTCCGGTTATGCTGGTCTACCCGGTGCACCTAGTCACCTTCTTCCTGGCCGCCATGATCTGTCACGGAGAGCTGGTCAGATTGAGACCTCCGGCGGAAGATCTGACACGGTTCTACTTCTGGATCGCGGTCGGGGGGGCCCTCGGCGGTCTCTTCAACGCCCTCATCGCGCCGCTCCTCTTCACCCGCATCCTCGAGTATCCGCTGGTTCTCCTCCTGCTGGCGCTCGCCCTCCCGGGGAGCGGGGCTCAGGAGCGGAGGACCGGCTTGCGGGGGGACCTCGCCGTCATGGTCGGGCTCGCGCTGCTGATCCTGGTAGTGCCGACCCTGCTCGGTCTGCTCGGTCTCGACATGGATACCAACTCGCTCCGGACACCGCTCTACGCGGCAGCTGCCTTCTTCTGCTACCTGGGGAGCCGGAACCGACGGCGGTTCGGTCTCGCCGTGGGCGGGGTCCTCGTGGCAGGCATGCTCTTCTGGGGCGTTGGTCGCGCCGGCAGATCGATCTTCGCGGAACGATCCTTCTTCGGTGTCAGCCGGGTGATCCGCTACGAACAGGATGGAGAGACCTTCAACAGCCTGATCCATGGCAATACGCGTCATGGTCTCCAGAACCTGGCCGATAACGAGCGGTCGATCCCGCTCCTCTACTACCATCCCTCCGGTCCGGCGGGCGACATCATGGAGTTCGTGAATGGGCGCTTCCCGGCGGCCCGCGTCGGCGCTATAGGCCTCGGGACGGGGGCGATGGCCGCCTACGGGACAGAGCACCAGCATTGGACCTTCTTCGAGATCGATCCGGTCGTGGCGGAGATCGCCGGCGATCCCCGTTTCTTCAGTTATCTCTCCGACAGCGACGCTTCATGGGAGATCGTGCTTGGTGACGGGCGGCTCTCGATCTCCGAGACTGATGATGGGACCTTCGATCTGATCATCGTCGACGCGTATGGTTCCGATGCCATCCCGGTTCATACCATCACCCGGGAGGCGGTCGGGATCTACCTCGATCGCCTTGCACCGGAGGGAGTGCTGGTATTCCATATCTCCAACATCTATATCGACCTGGAACCGGTCGTGGGCGCACTCGCCCGTTCCCTGGAGTGCGAGGCCTTCATCCGTGTCGATGACGCCATCTCGCCAGAGGAGCAGCGAAAGGGCAGATCAGCCTCCACGTGGGTCGTTCTTGCTTCCCGACCGCAATATCTGGCATCATTTGCCGTCGATCCGGCCTGGCGGGCTCTTGAGGCACCCCTCGAAACCCGTCTCTGGACCGACGACTACTCGAATCTGCTGAGTGTTATCCACTGGTAGCAGTGATCGTCCTCTGTCGGTGGAATAAGGTCTGACTCAAGAGGTCTGAAGGAGGATGTTTGATGTCGAAAGCGCCTGAACTTCTCGAACGGGCGACATCTGCCGCTGCCGAGTTCCGGGATTTCGATCAGGACCGGACCGACGCGATAGTCCGCGAGATATACCTCAGAGCCATGGACGCCCGGGTCACCCTGGCGAAGCAGGCCCATGAAGAGACCGGCATCGGGGTGTGGGAACACAAGGTCATCAAGAACGTCATCGCCGCCCAGCTCGTCTACGATGACATCAGGAACGAGCGGACAGTCGGGGTGATCACCGATGATGAGCGGCGCGGACTCATTGAGGTAGCCCAGCCGATCGGTCCCATATTCGCCTTCACGCCCGTTACAAATCCCACTTCCACGACGATCTTCAAGGCCCTGATCACCATGAAGACCCGGAATCCCCTGATCATCAGTCCACACCAGGCGGCCCGTCGCAGCACCGTGGCGGCCGCCGAGATCTGCGCCCAGGCGGCGCAGGCGGCGGGCGCCCCTGAAGGCGCGATCCAGTGGCTGGTGAAACCCTCGCCCGACACCGTGAACGACATCATGCGGAGTCGGCAGATCTCGCTCATCCTGGCGACCGGAACCGACAAGCTGGTGGCCAAGGCGCGCCAGTCGGGAACCCCCATCATCGGGGTGGGGCCGGGCAACGTGCCGGTCTACATCGGCCGGACCGCCGATGTACCCTTTGCTGTTGCCAGTATCCTGCGGTCGAAACTGTTCGATAACGGATCAGTCTGCGCCAGCGAACAGGCGGTCGTGGTGAAGCGGGATACTGCCGACCAGGTCAGGGAGGAGTTCGAACTGCAGCGATGCTACTTCCTCACACCCGAAGAAGTAGAGAAGGTCGGCGCCATCGCCTACGACAGTGAACGGCGTATGATGAACGCCATGGTCGTCGGGCAGAGCGCTGAAAGAATAGCGGAGAGCGCCGGTATCGAGGTGCCGGTCGGTACCCGCCTGCTGATTGCGAAGCTCGACCGTGTGGGACGGGATGTGCCGATCTCGGCCGAGATCCTGGCCCCGATCCTGGCCTTCTACGTGGAGGAGGATTTCGACACCTCGATCAAGCGCTGCACCGAGATCACCTGGTTCGGGGGGGCGGGGCACACCGCGGTCATCTATTCCAATCATGATGAACGTATCGAGTACTTCTCGAAGGTTATCGACGCGGGACGGATCCTCGTGAACATGCCGGCTACCCAGGGCGCGCTCGGCGGCATCTACAACGCCCTGAGACCTTCATTCACATTGAGCTGCGGTTCGGGGGGACGGAATATCACCACCGACAACATCACCACCACCCACCTGCTCAACATCCACCGGATTACCCGCCGGAGACCGAATCCCCGCTGGGCTCAGTTCGAGAAGGTCCACTTCCTGAACGAGGCCCGGACGGCGGTGGATCTGGAAGAGGAGTTCGACCGCAATTTCTGACTCGATTCAGTTCCGGACCGGAGATGGCATCCCTGTCCCGGCAGTCACGACCGAGCAGATGAGGGAAGTCGACCGGATAGCAGTGGATGAATTCGGCCTGGGCATCCTGCAGATGATGGAGAATGCCGGGCGGAATCTGGCCCTGACCGCCCTTGAAATGTCTGGCCGGGTTGAGGGCGAGGTGACGGTTCTGGCCGGAGCCGGCGGCAACGGCGGGGGCGGCATCTGCTGCGTCCGGCACCTTCATAACCGTGGTATACCTGTCAATCTTCTGCTCGACCGGGAACCGGAATCGCTGCGCGGCGCGGCGGCGGACCAGCTCCGGATCCTCCGGGCAGCGGGTGTCTATCCACTCAACGATGCCGAGGCCGCCGACGCGATCGGGCGGGCCGGCCTCATCATCGATGCCCTGATCGGTTACTCTCTCCGGGGAGCCCCGGTCGGACGAGTCGCCGCACTCATCGATCTGTGCAACTATGAGGGTGGGCAGGTCCTCTCGCTCGATGTTCCCTCCGGTCTCGACGCCACCACCGGTGAGTCGCCCGGGTCGGTCGTACGACCCGACCGGACGCTGACCCTGGCGCTGCCGAAGACGGGATTGGCAACCGTTGCCGGTGATCTCCTCCTGGCTGACATCGGTATCCCGCCCGAAGTCTTTCAG
>JALGWK010000233.1 GCA_025774205.1 bacterium | reverse complement strand
GGATCGCCTGCATGCGCCTGAGGTTGTTTATCTTCCGGGCTTCCCGGGCCGCAACCACGACTGCCCGGTAGATGTTCCGGGTGGTATTGCGGAAATCCTCCACGTTCAAACGTTTTTCGATCACTTCTCAGCTCCTTCTTTACTTCCCGAGTACGCCGCGGAATACCTGTCGATGAACGCGCGCATGCGTTCAAGGGCGCACCGTTCCGCCTCGATGATATGCACTATCCGGTTGACCGATTCCTCAAAATCCTCATTCACGACGACATAGTCGTACAGTTCCACGTTCTCGACTTCCTGCGGGGCGGCCCGGAGCCTGGCCTTCAGGCTCTCTTCCCGCTCGGTACCGCGACCGGCGAGCCGGTCGGCCAGTTCAGCCGGAGAAGGCGGAAAGATAAAGATCAGTACCGAGTCGGGGAAATTCTTCCTGAGGCTGTTGGCGCCCTGTCCGTCGACGTCGAGGATGACCACCTTGCCCCGCTCAACAGCGCCGCTCAACTTGGCCTTGAGCGTGCCATAGAGGGCATCGTGAACCTCTGCCCACTCGGCAAGTTCTCCGCGATCGACCATCGCTTCGAACTCTTCAGGCGCCACGAAGTGGTTCCGCGTCGTCCACCAGCCGGAGGACCTCGTAACAGATACTCGTCTTCCCGGCGCCCGAAGGGGCGCTGATGATCACCGGAAATCCTTTTTCATTCAATGTTCTGTACCTGCTCTCTGATTTTCTCGAGCTCTTCCTTCATCCCGACCACCAGATGACTGATCTCCTGGTCGTTGGCCTTGCTGCCGAGGGTGTTGACCTCCCGGTGCATCTCCTGCAGCAGGAAATTCAGCTGCCGGCCGGCCGGAGTCTCTCCCGACATCAGGGCGCGGGCCTGATCGAGATGACTCCTCAGGCGGGTTCCCTCTTCACTGATGTCGATCCGGTCGGCGAAGATGGCGATCTCCTGATGGAGCCGGTCCTCGTCGATATTGATCCCTTCAAAGGCTTCCTTCACGCGTGCTTTCAGCCGTTCGCCATACGCCGCTGTCCTGCCCGGAGCCAGTTCCCCAATCGCGCCAAGCGCTTCGAGGAGCCGGTCGAACCTGTCCCCGAGATCGATCGCCAGGGCATCACCCTCCCGGTCACGCATACCGACCAGGGCCTCCAGCGCTTCCCGCAGCGCCGGTTCGGTGACCTCCCAGACCTGCTCATCCCCTTGTTCCGTAACGGAGGTGCCGATCACATCCCTGAATCTGGCCATCATGGCCAGGTCGATCTCACCCGACAGATCCAGCTCCTCCCGGAGCGACACGAGGGCGTCATGATATCCCTTTGCCTTCAGCAGATCGGCCTGTGGTACTCCCTCGCTCTCACCCCGCCAGGTGACCGATACCGTCACCTTGCCCCGTTCGAGATGCTCCCGGACCAGTTCCCTCGACTTCGCCTCCACCAGTGCGACATCCCGTCCACCCCGGACCGTGACATCGAGGAAGCGGTTATTGACCGACTGAATCTCGACCACGGTCTCGATACCGTGAGCCGAAGATGCACCCCGCCCAAAGCCTGTCATACTCCGAACCATTCGATAGCGCCTTTTCAATCCAGTGGATCAGTAACAGGGGAGCGAAATCGTCGGATGATCAGTATGCCCCCGGCAATGCATCCCAGGCTGATCAGGTGATTGACCGATACCACTACCCCACTCAGGGTAAATAACTGCATCCCGGGCTCATAGTAACGGAAGAGGTCTTCCACGCTCCTCAGCAGTCCGATCATGATAAGATACGTACCCAACACGGAACCGTCAAACATGCGCCTCTTCCGCTCCAGCCAGAGGAGGACCACCATAATCAGCAAAGAATCAAATGCCACATAGAGTTGCGTGGGATGGAGGGGTATTCCCGGGAATGTGGCACCGGCCAGACAGCTCTCCGGAAACACCACTCCGAGGGGGGAATCGGTCGGCCTTCCGTAGCAGCAGCCGTTCAGGAAACATCCGATCCGGCCGAGGGCCGATCCGAGGGCCAGCGGCGGCATGGCCGCATCAAGCACTCGGAGCGGCGACAGTTCCCACCGTTTCGTGAGCCAGGCAGCCACCGGTATGGCCGTGAGGAGGCCGCCGTAGAAGACGAATCCCTCCATGCCCAGGGTACCATCCGCCTGCAGGGGCCAGAACGCCCTCCACCACCCCTGGGCAAAGTCCGATGTATGGGTAATCACATAGAGCAGGCGGGATCCCGCCAGCCCCGAGATGACGATCGCGATCAGCAGATCGAGCATCCGATTGGCCGGCAGACCTTTCTTCATTCTTCATCCCCCGGCGGATGAGCCACCAGCCACCCAGCCCGAAACCGAGCGCCATCATCAGCCCGTAGCTGCGAACGACCAGCGGCCCTATGCGGAAGAGTTCAGGGTGCACCTCGGGTTCCTCAGTGCCCCGCACCAGGAATTCGCATCATTTCGTTGCGTCGCCAGTATTGCAGATGCAAGGCGCAGCGACGAACACGATGCGATGGTATCGTGGAGGAGTTGCAACGCTGCAGATGCTGTGCTGGCGACGCAACTCGGGATTCAATACTCCATCCAGCGCATCCGAAGGCTCAGGATGATGCCGGCCAGGCCCATCATGCTGAGCAGGTGTGATCCGCCGTAACTGATGAAGGGGAGTGGCAGTCCCGTGATGGGCAGCAACCCCAGCGACATTCCGATGTTGATCATGATATGAGCGAAGAAAACCCCGGAGGCGCCGGCGATGATAAGCCCGGCGAAGGGATTCCTGACTTCGATTGCCGCCTTCAGGGTGCGGTGAAGCAGGCCCGCGAAGAGGAGCAGGACGATGAGCACTCCGAGGAGACCGGTCTCTTCGGCGATGACACTGAAGATGAAGTCGGTATGCTGGTCGGGCAGGAAATTCAGCTTGGTCTGGGTGCCCTGGAGGTATCCCTTCCCCGTCAGTCCCCCCGAACCCACCGCCACCGTGGACTGGATGATCTGGTACCCCGCACCGAAGGTCGAGATCCGGTTCCGCTGGTATTCATGCAGATTGTCCCAGATAACCGGGGTCAGCACTCCCAGTCCGATGTTCAGAATAATGACCAGCATCGCCAGGGACGGCTTGACACGCTTCCGCCACACCACCAGGCCGATGATGATCATGGCCGCGCCCCAGATCAGCGGATTGAAGGCTGTCACCACACTCAGGATCGGGGTGCAGAGCAGGAAGATCACCCACAGGGGCAATCCCTTCCAGTAGAGCATCGGCACGATGATCACGGGGAAGATCATGGCGGTCCCCAGGTCGGGTTGCCGCATGACGAGGGCGAACGGGATGAAGGCCAGTCCGAGCGGGATCAGGTAATCGCGGGCCCGCCGGAAGTCGACCAGTCTGCCGGATAAGTAGCGCGCCACGGCCAGCACCAGCACGAGCTTGGCCGGCTCGCTCGGTTGGATCCGCACGCCGCTCGAGAAGACGAACCAGCGCCCCCCCTCCCCACCGCCTACGACCAGCAGCGCCAGCAGGGCCAGCATCACGATGGCGAAAAAGATGTACGCGGCTCCGTAGAAGAACTGCTGCGGGAGCCTTGTGGCTACCACGATCGCGACCAATCCCGCCAGCGCCCAGATGGCCTGCCGGGTATGGAGTGGTGCCACGACCTGAGCGTTCTCAACCGTGGCGGAGTAGACGAAGACGATCCCGACTGCCACCAGCCCCAGCATGCACAGGAAGAGGACGTGATCGAAATCGCGCAGTATCGCCGCGGCCCGCCCCCGTCGACTTACCACGGCCTGTCTCCGCCGTCGAGGCCCTCATCGGCGCCGCCACAGCGCTCCCTCCGCCCCCGTTCTCGACCAGGACGGTGACCACGATCTGCGGATCGTCCGCCGGCGCGAAACAGGTGAACCAGGCATGGTTATCCCCGTGCGGGTTCTGGCCGGTGCCGGTCTTGCCGGCCACCTGGAGACCCGGCACACGCCAGGCTACGTTCTTCGCGGTGCCGTTCTCCCCGTGCACGACCCTGACCATCCCCTCTCTCACGACCGCGAGAATTTCAGGATCGAGCGCGCTCATATGCCGCGGTGGAGTCTGCTCGATGAGCATCGTTTCGCCGTCCTCCCGCCGCCGGGTCGCCTCGGCCAGGTAGGGAGTCACGAGAAACCCGTTATTGGCTACGGCCGCCGTGAGTCTGGCCATCTGCAGCGGGGTCACGAGGATCTCCCCCTGCCCGATCGCGAGATTGATGACCTGTCCCTTCTCAACCCACTGACCCGGCCCGATGGTCCGGTCGTAATACGCGGCGTCGGGGAAGGAGCCGGCCACCTCGCCGGCAATGTCCAGTCCGGTGACCTCCCCGAGCCCGAACGCCCTGGCCATCCGGTGCAGCGGCCGGAGTCCTACCTCCACCCCGACCTGGTAGAAGAAGACGTCACACGATTGCTCTATCGCCTCCACGATGGTCGTCCGGCCATGGGTCTCGTTCCAGCAGTGGAAGGTGCGGTTACCCAGCGGCCAGCCTCCCGGGACGCAGGGATCGAAGGTCGTGGTCAGATCGATGACCTCCTGGTCGAAACCCGCCAGGGTGGTGACCACCTTGAACGCGGACGCCGGCGGGTAGAGGCCCGCGACGGCGCGGTTGATGAGCGGTTTCCGTTCGTTGCTGTTGAGACTGTCCCACATGGCCGCGTCGAGTACCCCGCTGAAATCACGGGGATCGAAGGAGGGGACGCTGGCCAGCACCAGGAGCGCACCGTCGCGTGGATCCATGGCCACTACCGCGCCCCGGGAAGTATCGTGGAAGGCGGCCTCGGCCGTCTGCTGCAGTTCGATATCGAGGGTGGTGATCAGATCGCTGCCCTGGATCGCAGGCTGGACGGAACGATCGGCGGCGGGACCGATGGTCCTCCCCCGGGCGTCCACTTCGAGGTAACGAACCCCCTTCGAGCCTTTCAGCTCCTTCTCGCGGGAACGCTCCAGTCCCTCCTTGCCGACCAGGTCACCGAAGATATAGCCCTCTCCCTGACTTGAAGCCAGTTCGTCATCGTTGATCTCCCGCAGATAGCCGAGGATGTGAGCCGCGGTCATACCATATGGATAGCGGCGACGCGGCTCCATCTGGATGGTGACGCCGGGCAGCTCCGGCCTCCGCTCGCTCAGCCGCGCGACCACGTCGAAGGGAACGTCGCGGGCGATAGGGACTGGAGTGTAGAGATGCCCCCGTCGCTGGCTCAGTCGATCCTCGATCCGGGTCACCGGGATGCCGAGGATGGCGGCCAGATTGGTGATGACCGTGTCGTCGTCGCGATAGTCCTGGGGACTGACCGTGACGGTCCACGAACTGCGGTTATCCACGATCAGAAGCTCGTGCCGGTCATAAATCCGTCCCCGCACCGGTTGTTCCACCGCGGGCCTGAGGCGGTTCTGATCGCTCAGCGTGGAGAGGAAATCGTGGCGGGCTATCTGGAGGTGTCCCACCCGCAGGAAGAGGAAGAGAAGGACCAGTCCGTATCCGGCCAGCAGGAGCGTTGCTCTCCGGGGAACGGCCTTGGAATCAGCGCCTATCAACGATGTGCCTGCTTCCACGGACCAGTGAGATAGCCGTCATGATGGCCGCCCCCAGCAGGGCCGTATAGATGGCGCCACCGATACCATTCGAGAAGAAAAGGCGCGCGACCGGTCCCACTCCCTGCAGGGAAGTCACGATCGCGAAAAGGGCAGCGTGCGTGGCATGGCCGCCGGCATAGGCCATCATCTGGTCGAGGGCATGCTCGAGATCGAGGAAGATCCGCGCTCTGCCGCCGAAGTACCCGGCCAGCGTTCCGGCCATGGCGCCGGCCCCGAAGGTCGGTGGATGGTACAGATCGACTGCCAGACCGGCGAGGAAGCCGGCCAGACTCCCCCGGCCCGCACCTTCGAACACTCCGACCGTCAGGGCGAAGATGACGATCAGGTCGGGTCTCTGACCGAGAATACCCAGGGCAGGCACCAGGTAGGACTGGAAGACCACGGCCGTCAGACCGAAGAAGAAATACCGCAGGAAGCGGTTCATCCCCCGCCTCCCGAGCGAAGGATGAAGACCTCTTCCAGCCGGTCGAGGGCAGCGGCGTTTGCCACCATGACCTTCATAGTCACTCCATCAGGATCGTCGGCAACCGACTCAACGGTCCCGATCATCAGGCCTTCCGGGTAGATCCCTCCGAGCCCGCTCGAGATTATGATGTCCCCCTCGATCACATCGGCAGCCTGCAGGACATGGAGGAGACGCCCCTCCCCCTCGATGAACTGGAAGATCCCCTGCACCCGGGATCTCTGTACCACGGCCGCCACGGCGTTGGCGGGATCGTTCAGCAGGCTCACGATCGAAGTGCTGTGCCCCGGCTCCCGGTCGATCCGTCCGACCAGTCCATCCGCCGTGACCACTGCCTGGTTCCGTTCCACACCATGCCTGGTCCCGACCGAGATGGTGACCGCGAACGACTGCCTCCCGTCACCGTGGGCGATGACCTCGGCGCCTCTCAGTATCTCCGGCCGGTGCTCATCCTCCCACTCCAGCAGAGCCCGGAAACGCTCATTCTGAAGACGTACCTCTTCCATCCGGGTTCGGATCAGGGAGAATTCTGTCACCTGGCGGTTCAGTTCGGCGTTCACGCGGTTGGTATTGGAGAGATCGAAGACCCAGCCGAACATGCTGTCGACGAGGGCGTTGCCGGTGGCCAGCAGGTTATGGATAACCGCGGCGGAGGATGTCCGGGGCGCGGCGGAGAAGATCGCTCCGATCAGGAGGAGGATCGCCAGAATCAGTTCATCGGAACGCCCGCGCAGAATTCTGCCGTACCGGGCCACTTCAACCCCCTGACCGCGGCGAATGACCGATCACCTGCGCCTCCCCGCCAGGAGCATCTTCATGTAGTCAGGTAGATTCTCCACTACCTTCCCGGTCCCTCGCACAACGCAGGTAAGCGGATCCTCGACAACGTTGATGGGCAGATTCGTCTCGTCCCGGAGTCGCTGGTCGAGACCCCGGAGGAGTCCGCCACCTCCGCTCAGGATGATCCCGCGATCGAGGATGTCGGCCGCGAGTTCCGGCGGCGTCCGCTCCAGACTGATCCGGACGGCATCGACGATCTGCGAAATCGGCTCGGTAAGGGCTTCACGCACCTCTTCGCTGGTGAGGATGATGGTCTTCGGAATGCCTCCGACCAGGTCGCGCCCCTTGACCCGGGTTTCGAGAGGCGGCTCCAGCTCGACCGCCGAGGCGATCTCTATCTTGATCTGCTCCGCGGTCCGTTCGCCGATCAGGAGGTTGTACTTCTTTTTCAGGTACTGCACGATCGCCCGGTCCATCTCGTCC
>JALGWK010000021.1 GCA_025774205.1 bacterium | reverse complement strand
CCTGATGGGGATCACCCGTGAGGACGTTGTGGTCAACATCGCGCGTCACGTAGACAACACCGTCCACCTTTTTGAAAAGTGGGGACTGCCGATCTGGACGGACGACGAAGGCAACTACGTCCATGAGGGTCGCTGGCAGCTCATGATCAATGGTGAGTCGTACAAGGTCATCGTGGCCGAGGCCGCGAAGAACGCCCTGGCCGAGGCCGACGGCGAGTACTTCGAGCGCGTCTTCATCACGCATCCGCTGATGGATGGTGACCGGTGCGCCGGCGCGATCGGGTTCTCCGTTCGCGAGAACAAGATCTACGTGTTCAAGGCAAAGGGCTTCCATGGGTGGAGCTGTACACGTCTTCAAGCCGCGTTCCACCGGTGAGGGATTCGGTCGTTCCTGGTACCCGCCCTTCAACTCGGGCGCGAGCACCTTCTTCACGCTCGACGCCGGTGCCGAAATGACCTGCCAGGAAGTCAGGTTCATCCCGGTCCGCTTCAAGGACGCCTATGGTCCGGTGGGAGCCTGGTTCCTCCTCTTCAAGTCGATCGCAACCAACGCCTACGGCGGCAACTACATGCAGGATAATGCCGCTGAGCTGGACAAGTGGGAACCGTACGGCAAGGTGAAGCCGAGACCGGCCAACATCCGGAACTGGCTCATGATGCTGGATGTGATGGACGGGAAGTCGCCCATCTACATGCAGACCGCCGACGCTATCCAGGCCATCGTTGATACGGCAGCTGACGAGAAGGATGCCAAGAAGAAGCTGAAGGAGCTGGAAGCCGAGGCGTGGGAGGACTTCCTCGACATGACCATCTCCCAGGCGATCCTCTGGGCCGCCACGAATACCGAACCGGACAAGAAGCCCTCCGAGATCATGGCGTGTGACCCTTACTTCATCGGGTCCCACTCCGGTGCTTCGGGTGCGTGGGTCTCAGGTCCGGAAGATGTCCAGACCGACGAGACAATGGATGAGTACTTCTGGGGCTACGCCAACATGACGACCGTGTCCGGTCTCTTTGCGGCCGGTGACGCCTCGGGAGCCTCGAGCCACAAGTTCTCCTCCGGATCCTTCACCGAAGGACGGATCGTCGGGAAGTCGGCTCTGGCGTTCATCCTCGACAACAACACGTTGCCGAACGTGGACCAGTCAGTGATCGACGAGCGTATCGCCGAGATCCTGAAGCCTCTCGACATGTACGAGGAGCACAAGGATGCCACGACCGATCCGGCCATCAATCCCAACTACATCCGTCCGACGCAGCACATCTACCGTCTGCAGAAGATCATGGATGAGTACGCGGGTGGCGTCTCGGCCCAGTTCCAGACCAACGACAAGTTGATGGAGCGGGGTCTCGAACTGCTGGCCTTCCTGAAGGAAGACAGCGAAAACCTGGCTGCTGACAGCCTGCACGAGCTGATGCGTTCCTGGGAAAGCATCCACCGGATGTACCAGGCCGAATCACACGTGCGCTCGATGCTCTTCAGGGAAGAGACGCGCTGGCCCGGTTACTACTTCCGCAATGACAAGCCGACCATGGACAACGACAACTGGCTTGCCTTCTGTAACTGCAAGTACGACCGGAACACGGGCGAGTGGGAGATGATCAAGCGCCCGGTGAAGTACATCACGCAGTAGCATCAGGTAGCAGCACCTCCGGGCACAGGAACTCCGGGTGACGCAGCACGCGGCACCCGGAGATCCACTGGAGTGATTCACACGGCAATGAATTTGGATAACGGGTACTCCGGGTACCGACCTGCATGGCCCCGGAGGTCCCCTTTCAGCAACCAGAATCCGTTCCAGCCTTCTCGGGGGAACGTGTACAGGTAATGCGTGTGTGGCTGACCGATATCTCATCACAGGATCGGTCGAGGGCAGTGGTGATCGAGCGAGGAGTAACATGGCTGACATTCCTGATACATGTTCCCATTGCGGTTCTGATTTGAGCAAGTGGCTCGTTCCTGACGGAGCGTCCTGGGACGACGAGTTCTTCCTGGTCTGTTTCAACAACGAGTGTTCCTACTATCAGCGTGGGTGGGAATGGATGATGGAACAGTACAACCAGAAGGCCTCCTACCGTTTCGCCGTCAATCCCAACAATGGCGGTACGCTCATGATCCCGGTCTGGTCAGATGAGGCTACCCGCGAGATGATCGTCGATCATGAAGGGACAATTGGGGAAGGGAAGGGTGAAGAGGATGAGTGACGAGACACAGCAGATACCGCCCGAAGACGCTCAGACGCGTCTTCAGAAGACGATCGTGGAAGATCACAAACGTCTTGAGCTGGACGACACCATTCAGTTCGGGTGCCATCCGGGAGTCTCATGTTTCAATACGTGTTGCGGAGACGTGAACATCTTCCTGTCTCCCTATGACGTGCTCCGGATGAAGAAGCGTCTGGGTCTGACCTCGATGGAATTTCTCGAGAACTACACTCTCCTCCCGATCCAGAAGGACATGAAGACACCGATCGTCGTGCTCCGCATGAAGGACGACGAAGCCAAGAGCTGCCCCTTCCTGGAAGAATCGGGCTGTGGAATCTATTCCGACCGTCCCTGGCCCTGCCGGATGTATCCCCTCGGCCTGGCCACCTCAAAAGACACCCCCGACGGCTGGCGCGGCGAGCGGTTCTATTTCCTCCTGAAGGAGGACGCCTGCCAGGGATTCGGAGAGGCGAAGGAGTGGAAGGTCAGGGATTGGCTTGATGACCAGGGGATGGATGAGTACGACGTCTGGGGGGAAGCATACAAGGAACTCACCCTGAACGAGTACTTCGAGCAGGGCAACACCCTGACCCCCGAGAAGATGGAGATGTTTTACACGGCGAGTTACGACCTCGACAAGTTCCGGGAGTTCGTGTTTGAAAGCTCCCTTCTGGACCGGTTCGACATCGACGAGGATTTCGCCGAGGCGATGAGGGTCGACGATGAGGCGCTGATGCGGTTCGGATTCCTCTGGCTGCAGTTCAGCCTCTTCGGTGAGCCGACCGTCAAAGTCAGATCGGAAGTCGCCGAGGCATACAAGGGCAAGCTCGACAAGAGAAAACTGACGAAATCTGAACCTGCCGAATCCCCTGAAAAGGAACAGTCATGAGTGGAAACGGAGGGCGGGGCACCATACTCGTCATCGGCGGCGGAATCAGCGGCATCACGGCGGCCATTGAAGCGTCAGAAGCGGGAAGTGACGTGATCGTGGTGGAGAAGGAAGCCTTCGTCGGCGGTCGCGTCGCCCGCATGAACAAGTATTTCCCGAAGATGTGTCCGCCGGCCTGCGGCCTCGAGATCAACCTGCGCCGGTTCCGGACCAACCCCCGGATACGGTGCCTGACCCTTTCAGAGGTCGAGAAGATCACCGGCACGGCCGGCAACTACACGGCGGTCATCAGGCGGAATCCACGCTTCGTGAACGAGAAGTGCACAGTGTGCGGTGAGTGCGTGGACGCCTGTCCGGTGGAACGTCCCAATGAATTCAATCTCGGTGTGACTAATACCAGAGCCGTCTACCTGCCGTACGAGATGGCCTGGCCGTCACGGTTCGTCATCGATGGCGGGGTCTGTCCCGGGACGGAGTGCGGCAAGTGCGTGGAGGCCTGCCCCTACGGTGCCATCGACCTGGCGATGCAGGCCGAGACGATGGAAGTCAAGGTCACCGCGGTGATCTGGGCGACCGGCTGGAATCCGCCCGATGCGACGCAGTTCGAGGGTTACGGTTTCGGGGAGTACCCCAACGTCATCACCAATGTCATGATGGAGCGGTACGCCTCGATCAACGGGCCGACCGGAGGGAAGATCGTCCGGCCTTCGGATGGTGAGGGGATCGGATCGATCGCCTTCGTGCAGTGCGCGGGTTCACGGGATGAGAACTACTACGAGTACTGTTCAGGGGTCTGCTGCCTCGGTTCGCTGAAGCAGGCCCGGTACGTCCGTGAGCAGTATCCCGAGGCGGAGATTCATATCTTCTACATCGACATACGTTCACCGGGTCGCCTGGAGGACTTCTTCACCGCGACCGAGGCGGATGAGGGTCTCACCCTCATCAAAGGCAAGGTGGCGAAGATCACCGGGGATCCTGCCGGCGGAAGCCTCACGATCGAAGCGGAAGACGCGCTGACCTCTCAGAAGATCACCAGGACGGTCGACATGGTCGTGCTCGCCACCGGGATGATCCCGGTCGGTATCGGTGATACCGAGGTGGAGAGTGATATCCAGATCGACCGACACGGGTTCCTTGTCGGAGAACAACCGGTGGCAGGCCTCTTCGCCACCGGCTGCGCCAGGCGCCCGGCCGATGTCGCGACATCCGTACGTGACGCCACCAGCGTCGCGATGAAAGCTCTGAAATTCCACGTGGAGTAGTGCCTTGGACAGGAAAGTAGCCGCATACATATGCCGTGGCTGCAGCATCGGTGACGCTCTCGACATCGAGGCACTGATGGAAGCCGCCAGCGACGAGTTCGAGGTCGATGTCATTCACGACCATGAATTCCTCTGCGGAGAAGAAGGCTGCGCGCTCATCACACAGGACATCCAGGACGGCGCCAATGCCCTGGTCATCGCTGCGTGCACACCACGCTTCATGACCGACACCTTCACCTTCGACGGGTGCCACACCGAGCGGGTGAACCTCAGGGAGCAGGTGGTCTGGAGCCACGAACCCAACGACGAAGACACCCAGATGATGGCCGAGGATTACCTCCGGATGGGTATCATCAAGGCCCGGAAGATCGATATCCCGGTCCCCTTTGAGGAGGAGGTCGACCGGACCATCATGGTGGTCGGGGGGGGGATCACCGGGATCACGGCGGCTCTCGACGCCGCCAATATCGGCCACGACGTGGTGCTCGTGGAGAAGGAGACGCAGCTCGGCGGCTGGATGAACCGGTTCGCCCGGCGCATCCCGCACGAGCCGCCCTACCGGGAACCGCAACCGGTCGATCTGAGCGCCCTCATCGCAGAGGTGGAGCAGAACGAACGCATCACGGTCCACACCGAAGCGTCCATCGAGGGTATCAGCGGTCAGCCCGGGCAGTTCGACGTCAAACTGAAGGCGAACGGATCGAGCGGTGAGTTCCGGGTGGGCGCCATCGTCCAGGCCACCGGCTGGAAGCCGTATGACGCGAACCGTCTCGACCATCTCGGATACAGCGCTTCACCCGATGTAATCACCAATGTCGAGATGGAAGAGATGATCGCCACCGGACAGATCACCCGTCCGAGCGACGGCCAGCCGGCCAGGAAGATCGCCTTTATCCAGTGCGCCGGCTCCCGTGATGAGGACCACCTGCCGTACTGTTCGGCGGTCTGCTGCCGGGTCTCCCTCAAACAGGCTCTCGTGGTCAGGGAGATGGACCCGGAGGCCGATGCCTACATCCTTTACAAGGATATCCGCTCACCCGGCCAGTACGAGGATTTCTACGTCCGCGCCCAGGAGGACAGCGGCATCTTCTTCACCAAGGCCGAGGTCACCGGCGTGTCAGTCGGTGGGGACGGTCACCCGAGGGTTGAGGCGGAAGACACCCTGCTGGGTGAGAAGATCGAACTCGAGACCGATCTGGTGGTGCTGGCGACAGGCATGGTCCCGAACGCCGCCGACAGCGAGTCGATCAGGAAGCTGGTAGACGCCGAAGCGGTGATCGCGAAGGGCGAGGAGGGGGCCCAGCTTAACAAGGCGAAACAGACCTTCGAGGATCTGAACCACCTGACGGACACCAGTCTGCTCAACCTCGATTACCGTCAGGGGCCCGACCTGCCGGTCTTTAAATATGATTTCCCCGACTCCCACTTCATCTGTTTCCCTTATGAATCACGCCGGACGGGGATATACGCCGCCGGCTGCATGCGGGCGCCGAATGACTCGCAGGTCTCGAGCGAAGACGGCTCGGGCGCGGCGCTGAAGGCGGTCCAGTGCGTCGATCTGACCAGCCGCGGCGAAGCGGTCCATCCGCGCTGGGGTGACATGTCGTATCCCGACTTCGCCCTCGACCGCTGCACCCAGTGCAAGCGGTGCACCGAGGAGTGCCCCTTCGGGACCCTCAATGAGGACGAGAAAGGCACCCCGCTGCCGAACCCGACCCGGTGCCGCCGGTGCGGGATCTGTCTGGGGGCCTGTCCGGAGCGGATCATCTCCTTCTCCGACTACTCGGTCCCGATCATTTCGGCGGCGATCAAGGCCGTGGAGGTCCCGGAAGAGTGGGATGAGAAACCGCGTCTCCTCGGTCTCCTCTGCGAGAACGACGCCTACCCGGCGCTCGACACCGCGGGACTGAAACGGATCAGGCACAGTGCCTGGATCCGCTTCATACCGGTCCGCTGTCTCGGTTCGGTGAACGTGGTCTGGATCTCCGACGCGCTCTCCAAGGGATTCGACGGGATCATCATGATCGGCTGCAAGTCGGGCGATGATTACCAGTGCCACTTCATCAACGGCAGTGAGCTGATGGAGACCCGGAGCGAAAACATCCAGGAGAAGCTCAAGCAGCTGGCCCTCGAAGAGGAACGGGTGAAGCTCGTGCAGTTGTCGATCGATGAATTCGAGCGTCTGCCCGAGATCATCAACGAATTCGCCGATGAAATCGAAGATATCGGCATGAACCCCTTCAAGGGTCTGTAGAGAGGACGTCGAGCATGGCCGAGGCGGTTCTGCTGAAGCCGGACCGGAAGTTCGTCGAGGAGATCATCGACTCGGGCGGCGGTGACCTGAAACTGTGCGTCCAGTGCGCGACCTGCTCGGTGGTCTGCGATCTGTCGAACGATTCCAGTCCCTTCCCGCGGAAAGAGATGATCTGGGCCCAGTGGGGACTGAAGGACCGCCTGATGGCGGACCCTGATGTCTGGCTCTGCCATCAGTGCATGGACTGCTCGGAACGCTGCACCCGCGGCGCGAAACCGGGCGATGTGCTGGCGGCGGTTCGGGAACAGTCGGTGAAGCATTATGCCACACCGCAGTTCATGGCCGGGATGGTGAACCGGGTCCGTCAGATCCCGGTGATGTTCATGCTGGTGCCGGGCATCCTGCTGCTGCTGGCTATCCTGCTCCGCCACCCTATCGAGAACATGATCGGTCTTGGCGGTGGTGTACATGACGAGGCCTTCTACGCCAGCTTCTTCCCGCACTGGCTCCTGATCGCGTTCTATACGACGCTCACGATGCTGGCTTTCGTCGGCCTGCTCGGCGGATTGTTCAAGTACTGGAAGGCGATGAAACTGGCAGATGTCACGGCGGGACGTGCCGTCGGAGAGACCGGGATCATACCGAGTTTCATCAAGACCGTCATAGCGGTGCTTACCCACAAGCAGTTCGGGAAGTGCACCCAGAGGGGAAACCGTCAATCGACCCACCTCTATGCCTTCTACGGTTTCATCGCTCTTTTCGTGGTCACGATCTACGCCGTGCTCGACATCTACCTCTTCCCGGCGCTGGGGTTAGACTCCGTCTACCCCTTCAACCTGATCCACCCTATGAAGATCCTCGCCAACATCGGCGGGATCCTGCTCATCGCCGGCTGCCTGAAGGCGATTCTCGACCGGAAGAAAGATGCCGGTGATACGGCCGGGAACACTTCCTTCGATACGATCTTCATCTGGCTGCTCCTGCTGGTCGGTATCACCGGCTTTATCACCGAGATCTTCCGTTTCACGGTGGGCGCCGACGCCCACGGCGGAGCGATGCAGTACACCGCCTACGCCGTCTACTTCGTGCACCTCATGTGCGTTTTCGGTCTGCTGGTGTACCTGCCCTATTCAAAATTCGCCCACATCTGGTACCGGACGCTGGCCATGGTCTACGCCGAGTACTCGGGACGGACGAAGGAGTACGCCGGATCCGTGCCACTCGCCGCAGTTATGACAGAGGCACCGGCCACGGCCACGACTGTAGAAGAACCATCCGAAGATGAACCAGACGAAGGATCTGAAGAAACTGAAGAAGAACCGGAGTCGGAGGACACCGCCGACTCAACACAATAAAGGGACGATAATGGATCAACTGGTTAAACCACACGGCCCGGACAAGGTACTGAAGCCGCTCCTGTTGGAGGGTGAGGAACTGGCCGCCGGACAGCAGCACGCAGCAACTCTGAAGAAGATCCCCATGACATCACGGGAGACCGGTGACACCATCATGATGGGGATCGGTGGATTCACTCCCCTGGACGGTTTCATGGGCAGCGCCGACTGGAAGGGCGTCGTCACCGACATGGCCATGACCGACGGCACCTTCTGGCCCATCCCGGTAACCCTTTCGGCCACGCAGGAAGACGCCGACAGTATCGCCGACGGTGAGGAGATCACGCTGGTCGACGAGGAGACGGGAACCGACATGGCCATCATGACGGTGACCGAGAAGTACACCATCGACAAGGCCCTCGAGTGTCAGGAAGTCTACTGTACGACCGACGAGGCGCACCCCGGTGTGGCCATGGTCATGGCCCAGAAAGAAGTCAACCTGGCCGGACCGATCAAGGTCCTCAGCGAGAGTTACTTCCCCACCGAGTTCGGTGACATCTACATGCGGCCTGACGAGTCACGGAAGATGTTCATCGAGAAGGGATGGCGCACCGTGGCCGCGCTGCAGCTGCGGAACCCGATGCACCGCTCCCACGAGTACCTGGCCAAGATCGCGCTCGAGGTCCTCGATGGCCTCTTCATCCATCAGCTGGTCGGCGGGCTCAAGCCGGGCGACATCCCGGCCGACGTCAGAGTGCGCTGCATCGACGCGCTGGTGGAGAACTACTTCATCAAGGAATCGGTCGTCCAGGGCGGTTACCCCCTCGACATGCGTTACGCCGGTCCCCGGGAGGCACTGCTCCATGCCGTCTTCCGTCAGAACTATGGCTGCAGCCACCTGATCGTGGGTCGCGACCACGCCGGAGTGGGGGACTACTATGGTCCGTTCGACGCCCAGGAGATCTTCCTGAAGATCCCCCAGGACGCCCTCGAAACCCAGCCGCTGAACATCGACTGGACCTTCCACTGCTACAAGTGCCAGGGGATGGTTTCGATGAAGACCTGCCCCCACGGGAAGGACGATCGCCTGATGCTGAGCGGCACGGTCCTCCGCAAGACTCTCTCCGAGGGTGGCGACCCGCCCGCGGAGTTCAGCCGGCCGGAGATAGTGGCGATCCTGAAGGATTACTACAGCAACCTCGAAGAGAAGGTCGAGGTCAAGCTGCACGGTGCCGCCACCGGCGACGCGAAGTAACAGGACCACCCGGAAGGAAAGATCGTGTAAATGGACCTGATCACCATCGAGAGGGAGAGTGGCCTGGAGTTCGTCATCCAGGTCCGGGGGCACACCGTTCAGGCCGACATGTCGGCCCGCGACGGCGGCCAGGACGGGGGGCCGGCTCCAGCCGAACTCCTGGCCGGTTCGCTGGGTGCCTGCGTCGCGATGATGGTCCAGGCTTACTGTGATACACATGGCTACACCGATGGCGACGTCAGTGTCAGCCTCACTCTGGAACTCGCGGATGACCCCAAACGGATCGCCGGCATTGTGATCGACGTCGATCTGCCGGAGGGTTTTCCGGATGACAGAAGAGAAGCCGTGCAGCGCGTGGCGGAACATTGCGTGATCCACGGCACTCTCAGCCATCCACCGCGGGTCGACATCGAGTTCGCCTGAACTTCACCCGGGACCATGCCAGGTCCCGGGCCGGGGTACAGGCGAAACATATGGAGGAGATACGATGGAACAGGTAGAACTCGGCGGAAAGATGATGGAGATCGACGAGGATGGTTTCATCCAGGATCCCGATCAGTGGGATGAGGCTGTCGCTGTGGATCTCGCCAAGACTGAAGGGGTCGAGGAACTGGGTGAGCTCCACTGGAAACTGGTCAACTACCTGAGGGAATACTACCTCGAGTACAACATGGCGCCGATGATCCGGAAGCTCTGCAAGGCGACCGATCTCAAGCTCAAGGAGGTCTACGACCTCTTCCCGAGCGGTCCGGCCAAGGGTGCCTGCAAGGTCGCGGGTCTGCCCAAGCCCACGGGTTGTGTCTGATCGAAGCGGCGCGCCGCACTGAGTATACCGTTCCTCGTTGGCGGAATGGTGTCTCGGGTGGTCTGTTCAATAGATGGTTTCCCGGCTCGCCTGAAAGCGGGCCGGGGCGATAACTGGACATGTCCGGGATGAACCTGAGGGTTCATTCCCGGGCGCGTCGGGGAGGTCCCACGGATGACGCTGGAGCAATTGCTCAGTGAGATGAAGGATCCGATCGTCCGGAAATGGGTGGATTTCACGCTGGAGATCTACGAAGAGGATGCGGTGATGCTCTTCGGCACTGAGCAGGATCCCTTCGCCAATCCGGTGGGCGCCAGTATCAGGAACGGTACGGAGAATGCCTTCTCGGCCCTGCTGGCGGGTGAGGACGCGGGCGCGATCTCGGAGCATCTTTCCGAGATCATCCAGATCAGGGCGGTCCAGCAGTTCCCGGCCTCGGAGGGTCTCGCCTTCGTGTTCCGGCTCAAGGACGCCGTCCGGGCAGTACTGACGGAGAGCATCGCTGATCCCGGTCTCACGGAAATGTGGGGCGGTCTCGACCGGAAGATCGACGAGATCGCGCTGGCCACCTTCGATGTCTATGGAGAGTACCGGAAGCAGGTCTACGAGCTCCGGGTCAACGAAGCGAAGAGGAGCGTTTCCTGGGTGCTCGAAAAGATGGGCGAACGTGACGGATGCCCCGAGCCCGACAAGGCTGACGGGGCTGACGATACGAGCGAATGCTGAAAGAGACTTCGATGAACATCATGGTACCCTTGGCAGCGGTCGCAGGTCTGTTCCTGCTGGGCATGCTCGGAGGGATCCCCGGCATCGGGTGGCTCTTCGGTGTCGTCCTTCCCTACGCGGCTGTGATCGCCTTCCTGGGAGGAACGATCGCCCGCATCATGGACTGGACCAGGAGCGATGTCCCGTTCCGGATTCCGACCACGAGCGGTCAGCAGAAGTCGCTGGAGTGGATCGACCAGAGCAAGTTCGACAATCCGTTCACCGGTCTCCAGGTGATCGGCAGGATGCTTCTGGAAGTCCTCTTCTTCAGGTCCCTGCTCAAAAACACGAAGGCCTCGATGGTGGATGGCAAGCGCCTCGTGTACAGCACCGAGATATGGCTCTGGCTGGCGGGCATGATGATGCACTGGTCACTCCTGGTCGTCGTCGTGCGCCACCTCCGCCTCATGGTGAACCCGGTGCCCGGATTCGTGACGTTCCTGGAAGGGGCGGACGGATTCCTCGAGATCGGCCTGCCGGTCTTCTTCATCACCTCCTTCACCTTCCTCGGCGGACTGGCCTGGCTGCTCTACCGGAGGTTTGCCGAAAGCAAGGTCCGGTACATCTCGCTGGCCGGTGATTACTTCCCGCTCTTCCTGCTGCTGGGGATCGGGCTGAGCGGTTTCTTCATGCGTTACCTGACCAGGACGGATGTGGCAAGCATCAAGGAACTCGCGGTCGGACTGACCCATTTCTCGCCGGTGGTTCCCGGCGGGATCAGCGGGCTCTTCTACGGCCATCTCCTCCTCGTCTGTGTGCTTCTGGCCTACATCCCGCTCAGCAAACTGAGTCACATGTTCGGTGTTTTCCTGAGCCCGACCCGCAACCTGGCCAACAACAACCGGGCGGTCAGGCACGTGAATCCCTGGGACTACCCGGTGGATGTGCACACCTACGATGAATACGAGGACGAGCTCCGGGAGAAGATGATCAGAGCCGGGGTCCCGGTCGAGAGGCAAGAGAGCAATGTCTAAATTCGACGAACCGGATTACTACAACAGGGAAGAGTTGCTCGACGTCGATACGCGTCCTCCCTCGACAGGATGGATGGACACGCCGGTCGACTTCAGGCCTGGGACCTTCATTTATCCGGGTAAATCCAAACATCTTGAGACCCTCGGTCTGCCGAACCCGAGGGACTGGGCGGTTACCGACGAGGACTGGAAACTCCCCGAAGGCTGGAAGAAGACGGTCCTGGAGGGGATGGCCGAACGGCTTCAGCGGTTCCGCAGTTTCAAGATCTTC
>JALGWK010000232.1 GCA_025774205.1 bacterium | reverse complement strand
GAATGATGCCACGAGTCCCGGCGGCAGCTTGCGGATGAACCCGACCGTGTCGGTGAGGAGCACTCTGGGACCGCCGGGCAGATCGACCGACCGGGTGGCTGCGTCCAGGGTGGCGAAGAGCCGGTCCTCGACGAAGAGGTCGGCGTCGGCCAGACGATTGAGCAGGGTCGACTTCCCGGCGTTGGTATACCCCACCAGGGTTATCTGGAAGAACTCGATCCGGCCTTTCCGCCGGGTCTCGCGCTGCTTCTCGATGCGGACGAGTTCCTTCTGCAGCTCGGCTATCCTGGTGCGTACAAGGCGACGGTCTACCTCCAGCTGGGTCTCACCCGGACCCCGGGTACCGATTCCTCCGACCTGGCGGGAGAGATGGCTCCAGGCCCTGGTGAGCCTGGGCAGCAGGTACTCGAGCTGGGCGAGTTCCACCTGCGTCCGGGCCTCCTTTGTCTGGGCCCGTTCGGCGAAGATGTCGAGTATCAGCGTGGAGCGGTCCACCACCTTGGTGTCGATCCGCTTCTCCAGGTTCCTGACCTGGGCTGGACTCAGGTCGTCATCGAAGATCACGAGGTCGGCGTCGAGAGCCCGGACGCGCTGTCCCACCCGGTCAGCGAATCCCCTGCCCACGAAGAGGGCGGGATCGAGCTGGTCCCGCTTCTGCACGAGTTCGTCGACCACATCGGCTCCGGCTGTATCTGCCAGCAGGGCCAGTTCCAGGAGTGACTCCTCGATGGGAACGGCGCCATCACGAGCCAGATCGACGGCTGCGAGGATCGCCCGCTCCCTGATTTCATGGGAGATGGTGTGGATAACTTTCGATCTTTTCACCTGACCACCTTACGCAAACCCCTGCAATACATCACGATCCAGAGTTATTAAGATATCCGGAGGAGTTATCAACATGGTTTTCCACAGACAGGTACCGGGCTACCGGTCAACAGGAGATCCCGGTACCCCGGTGGTCGGGAGGGAGAATCATGAGGAAGGCCCACGGGGCCCGGGCGACGCCTGAGCGTGTCCGGAACCTATCCGGACTCCGATGTGGACGCGGCCGGGATCTTCAGTCCTGTCTGACTTGTGGAGATATCTTCTTTCCGGGCCACTTTGCCCGTCGTTTCGCCGCTCATATGGCAGGTGCCGTTGAACACCGCCCCTTCCTCGATGATGAGCTTCTTCGTGGTGACATTGCCGATGACCGCGCTGTTCCCTTCGAGCACGACCACTTCGCTGGCTTCGATATCTCCTTCGACCCGCCCTCCGACGGTGGCGTTCTTGACCTTTACACTGGCCTCGAGTACGCCGGTCTTGCCCACCAGCAGACTGTCGGAGCAGCTGACCTTTCCTATTATCTTGCCATCCACACGCATGCTGCTCGACATTCGACATGATCGTCCTTTCAGAACTAAGGGAGGTACGAACGGGGATCCACTGGTTGTCCGTTCTTCTGTACCTCGAAGTGGAGATGCGGCCCCGTAGTGACCCGTCCCGTATTACCTACGTATGCTATGATTTCACCCTTCTTGACAAGTTGTTCTTCACGAACCACCAGTCTCGCGCAGTGGCCGTAGCGTGTCACCAGCCGGTTGTTGTGACTGATCTCGCAGAGGAAACCGTACCGGTCGTTCATGCCCGCGAAGGTGACCCGTCCGTCCGCCGCGGCGCGGATCGGTGTGTTCGTTCTCGCCGCGAAATCGATCCCGGTATGCGGTCCGCCGGTCTCCCCCGCCCCCTGACCGAACTCGACGGTAGGCCAACCCTGCATGACCGGCCACGCGAAGAGCACAGCTCTGTCCTCAGTAGCAATCTGGTCTCGTCCCGGAAGGGCGCGATCTCCGCCTGAGCCGGCAGTACTCCCCTCCGCTTCGCTTCCCGGATCGGGACCGAGTTGATAGTTATATCCCGGCCAGTCATCGGGGAACGCAATGCCCATCTGAGCCCTGATCTTGTAGTCGGTCTCGAGCATATCCGCCATCAGCCGCTCAAGCTCCCAGACCTGCTCGATCTGCGCAGTGAGAACGCTGTTTTCTTCCATGACCCGCCCGGTCTCGAACGCGATCGAAGCAACCTTCCAGTAGGTCGCGACGCCGAGGCCGACGACCACTATGAAACTGATGACGAGGACAGTGAGCAGACGCACGGCGGACCGGCTGAGACGAACCTGACGCGGTTCGGCCTCATCATCGGGAATGAAGACTATGGTCCAGTTACGTCTGCTGGCCACTCGCTGCCTCTTAATCCATTGCCGATCGGGACCGTGACAGATCAGTCCAGTTTGATATCGAGTCGGTCACAGATCCGGGTCAGGTCATCTGAGGAATAGTACTCGATCCGCAGAGAGCCTTTCTTCTCTGAGCCGGTCAGGGTGATTTTTGTTCCCAGGGCGCGCTGCATCTCTTCCAGGATCGCCCGGAGGCGGGGAGAGAGTTCCTTCTTCTCCTTCTTCTCCCGGCCACCCTCTACGGCGAGCCGTCGCACAAGTCGCTCGACATCACGCACCGAAAGTCCCTGCCCGATCACTTTCCGTGATAGTTCGACCTGCTCCTTCTTTGTCGCCAGACCGAGCAGGGCCCGGGCATGACCCTCGCTCAGATCACCGGCACGGACCTTCTTCTGTACCTCGGCCGGCAGTCCCAGCAGCCGCATTTTGTTCGTCACCGCTGCCCGGCTGAGGCCGACCCGCTCGGATACCTGCTCCTGCGTGAGCGAACAGTCATCAACCAGCATCCGGTAAGCCTGGGCCGTATCGATGGCGTTCAGATCCTCCCGCTGAACGTTCTCGATGATGGAGAGCTCCAGCATATCCGCATCGGACTCCACCACGTAGACGATCGCCGGAATCACCTTCAGATCGGCCAGTTTCGCGGCCCGGAGGCGTCGCTCACCCGCCACCAGTTCGTACCCATCATCTGCTGCCCGGACCAGGACCGGCTGCAGCACACCCTTCTGCCTGATCGACTCGGCGAGCTCTTCGAGACTCTCGCGGTCGAAGTCCTTCCGCGGCTGGAGGGGGTTCGGCTTGATGGACTTGATCTGGATCCTGGTGACAACGCCGGCGTCTCCGGGGCGTCGGGCTTCAGTACCAACTCCCGAGGCCGGCTCGACATCCTCACCGGCACCCGGGATCAAAGCATCAAGACCCTTTCCGAGTGCCTTTCGTGACATGAGCGACGATCTCCTTGGTCAGGCTGATGTAGTTCTCAGCCCCGGTAGAGAGGATGTCGTACTGGATGATGGGCATGCCGAACGAGGGGGCCTCCCCCAGACGGACATTCCGCTGGATCTTGGTCCGGTACACCTTGTCGTTGAAGTATCGATGTGCTTCCTCGGCCACCTGTTTACTCAAATTGAGGCGGCTGTCGAACATCGTCAGGAGCACTCCCTCGATGTCGAGGTTCGGATTCAGGTGCTTCTGGACGAGTCGGATGGTGTTGAGGAGTTTCCCCAGGCCTTCGAGGGCATAGTACTCGCACTGGATCGGGATGATCACCGAATCGGCCGCGGTGAGGGTGTTGAGGGTAAGCAGGCCGAGGCTCGGGGGGCAGTCGACGAGGATGTATTCGTACTCTCCCCGGATCGTTTCTATAGCCTGCTGAAGCTTCTTCTCCCGCCCGATCATGGCCACCATCTCCAGCTCGGCTCCGGTCAGCCGGATATGGCTCGGCACCAGATCGAGTCCTTCCACGATGGTATTGATCAGCGCGTCCTCGATCGAGATCTCCTCGATGAGGGCTTCGTAGACGGTGTAATCGACGTCGTCGGGATCCACGCCGAGCCCCGAGGTGGCATTCGCCTGGGGATCGATATCGATCAGCAGGGTGTGATGCCCGGCTTCCGCGAGACAGGCGGAAACGTTCACGGCGGTCGTGGTCTTGCCCACTCCACCCTTCTGGTTCGCAATGGCGATTACCCTGCTCACTGGATCCTTCCGGCCGTGAAGAGCCTGCTATCCCTCTGACAAACTCACCCGGCGGGCATTACTACCCGCCGGGCGAGCGGTCTGCTTCAGAATACTGCTTTCAGATGGCCCTACTTGTCCCGCCAGGAAGCCTGCTTCTCCTCAAGAACCGCCTGGGCGGCCGCGAGGCGGGCGATCGGTACACGGTAGGGGGAACAGCTCACATAGTCCAGTCCCACCTTGTGGAAGAAACCGACACTGGCCGGATCTCCACCGTGTTCGCCACAGACACCGATCTTCAGCTTCGGGTTCACACTCCGACCGAGCCTGACACCTGTCTCCACGAGCTGTCCCACACCCTCCTGGTCCAGACTCTGGAACGGGTCACCTTTCAGAACACCGGCCTCGACATAATCGGCCAGGAACCTGCCCGAGTCATCACGGCTGTAGCCGTAGGCCATCTGGGTGAGATCGTTGGTGCCGTAGGAGAAGAACTCGGCCTGCTGGGCCACCTTGTCGGCGACCAGACATGCCCGGGGGATCTCAATCATGGTACCGACCATGTACTTGACCTTGACGCCCTTCTTCTCGATGACCTGCTGGGCCACCTTGTCGATGACCACCTTCAGGATGTTGAACTCGTGCTCGGTACCGATGAGCGGCACCATGATCTCGGGGAGCACTTTGATCCCCTTCTTCTGCACGTTGCAGGCAGCTTCCATGATGGCCTGGGCCTGCATCTCGCAGATCTCCGGGTAGGTGATCGCGAGACGGCATCCGCGGTGACCGAGCATCGGGTTGAACTCCGAGAGCGACTCGGTGAGACGCTTGATCTCGGCTACCTTCACGCCCAGTTCCTTGGCGATATCCTTCTGCGCGTCCTCCTCGTGCGGGAGGAACTCATGGAGCGGCGGGTCGAGCAGGCGGATCGTCACGGGAAGACCGTCCATCGCCCACGGGAAGACCGTCCATCGCCTTGAAGATGCCTTCGAAGTCCTTCCGCTGCATCGGGAGGAGCTTCTTGAGGGCCTTGCGCCGGTCCTTCTCGGTGGTGGCCAGGATCATCTCACGCACCGCGGTGATCCGGTCACCTTCGAAGAACATGTGCTCGGTCCGGGTCAGGCCGATCCCCTCGGCGCCGAACTCACGCGCAACCCGGGAATCCTCAGGTGTATCGGCGTTGGTGCGGACCTTCAGGGTGCGGATCTGGTCGACCCACTTCATCAGCACGTAGTATTCCTTGCTCAGTTCGGGATCCATGGTCGGGACCTTGCCCTCCATGACCTCTCCGATCGAGCCGTCGAGGCTGATCCAGGTACCCTGCTTGATGGTCTTCTTGCCGGCTTTAAA
>JALGWK010000231.1 GCA_025774205.1 bacterium | reverse complement strand
GAAGCGGATGAAACTCTTCTCCCGTTCGATCCGGCCCCGGTAGAAGTCGATGGTGTAGCTCATCGACTGGAAGGTGTAGAAGGAGATACCCACCGGCAGGAGCACCCCCGGCTCCGACAGCGTCCAGGAGATCCCCAGTTCCATCAGCAGGCCGTTGATGTTCTCGACCACGAACCGGCCATACTTGAAGAATCCGAGCAGCACCAGGTTGTTGAGGATGCTCATCGCCAGCCACAACGATCGGCGACCGCCGCGCGCCATCCGGTTGACAGCGCCGTAATCGATCAGGGTCGACCAGACGATGAGCAGGAGGTAGAGCGGATTCCACCAGCCATAGAACACGTAGGAGGCGATGAGCAGCCACGGCTCCCGGAACCGGTTCTTACACAGCGGAATCCGATGGCATCGCTCACGAGGCAGCCGTCATCGACCGAGGCACTGCCGATCCGATTACCCGGGCGACAGGCCTCTGCCGGGGAGTCCCAGGCACCGCCCCTGACCACCCGCAGATCCCCCTCATGAGGGCCCCGGGGATTCTCTTCCGGGCTGTCCAGGTAGTAGTCCTCCGAGTAGAAGTCGTGGCACCATTCCGCCACATTCCCGAGCATGTCGTACACTCCCCACCCGTTGGAACGGCGGGTACCCGCCTGGTGGGTCCGCTCCCCGGAATTGGCGTCGAGCCAGGCGAACCGGCTCAGCTCCCGGGGATCATTGCCGAAGGGATATTCTTCACTTCCCCCTGCCCGGGCCGCGTATTCCCACTCCGCTTCGGTCGGCAGGCGGTAGCCGTTCGCCTCGAAATCGCACTCCCAGGTCTCCTCGTCGTAGCAGAGCTCAAGACCTTCCAGGTACGACCTGAGGTTGCAGAACCGGACCGCGTCGAGCCAGGTCTGCTGTTCGACAGGCAGACCCTCCCCTTCGAAGCGGGAAGGATCGGAGACCTCCAGCGTCCGGTAGAGGTCCTGCGTCACCTCGTAGCGATCGATCAGGAAGGAATCGACCCGCACCCGGTGAAGGGGCGCGTCGCCCTCCCTGTCGTTCCTGAGTCCCATTTCAAAGGTGCCGCCGGGGACGATGAGCATCTCGGCCCCGGAATCGGTAACGACAACCGGCAGGATCCCGGTCCCCGAGGCGGCTCCGGAATCACCACTGCGACCACAGCCAATCGCGAGGGACACGAACAGGACCGGAAGAGCGTATGATCGGAGGTGTCGCGGCATCAGTTACGGCGACCGGGTACCGCCACCCAGTCAGGTTCCTTGCAGTGCCTGCCGTCGGTCGTGACCTGCGTCCATCTCCCGCTCTCGAAACTATAGACACAGATATTCCAGCCTGACGCCCTGCTTCCCACTGCCTGACTGCCGCGGGAGGATCCGTAACTGAACGCCAGGTACTTCCCGTCAGGAGACCAGTCGACATGGTAGACCTTGTAACCCCGGTCACAGGCTATCACGATCTCCTGATCGCTCACGTTGCTCTCGCGCGAATCGAAATCAAGGATCCCGACGGTCAGATCGTAATCGGTCCTGCCCCAGGAGATCCGCGTGCCGTCGGGACTGATATCGGGACGGCAACCCCTGATCGACAGGCTCTTCATGGCCTCGGAATCCGACCGGAAGGCGATATTGCCCCCCATAGATCGCCCTCGGGAAGTAGCCGTGAACCATTCCCCGTCCGGCGACCAGCAGAGGTTGAAGACATGGCCGATTCGATCATTGGGATGGGTCGTGACCTCACCTGTCGCCAGGTCGTAGATCTCCAGGCCGCTGTTGGACCAGCTGCTCGAGCTGTAGCGGCTGTACTCGCCTTTCAGGTACGCGATCCGGGTACCATCTCCATTCCAGCAGGGCTGACGAACGTTCTCGGCGATCCTGGTCCGGTCCGATCCATCAACCCGCATGAAGTAAGCGTTCCGGCTCATGGAGTACCGGTCTTCACCTTCATCAGCCACGAAGCAGATCATGCTTCCGTCAGGTGAGGCGTGGGGATAGAACTCGTTGACATCGGGGGTGTTGGTGAGATTGACCAGATCCGATCCATCGGGATCGATCATGCAGATCTCCCAGTTCTCCCTGCCATCGGTCTCACGGAGTGATTCGAACACGATGCGGAAGGGGATCCCGGACAGATCGACGTCTGCCGCGGGCGCCGGTGTCCTCTGTGCCGGGCGATCCAGGGAGGAACTACTGTACGATCCGCGACTGGATCGGCCCCTGCCCTGACCGAGGGCCTGTTCCTGGACCATGAGCAGGGCCAGAAGCACCAGCCCTCCATACGCCATGCTCTTCAGTATGAGGGTGTGGAATCGTTCTCTCGGCAGCATACCGGTTCCCTCCTGCGACACATCATCCTCGATAATGGTATCACCAGTCATGTGACACCAGTACTCACATTATACGTCCGGAACAACCGACCGGTGCCTTACGGCTCTCTTAATTCGGTTTCAGGATCAGCGGCGGCCGATCCGGTATGAGACGGAGGAAGAGGCCGATTCCTTGACCGGTGGGGAACAGAAACTGTACGGCAGGAACAGACCGGTCGGCGGACCGCTCCTGCCGTCAGAAAGGCATACCTACCTGCGGACCGCTCCCCTGATGAAGTTCTCCAGGTCGGTCTTCATCTTCACCAGTGAGGGCATGTGGATGTACATCATGTGTCCCGACTCGTAGTAGTCGAAGCGGATCCGGTCCTTCAGGTGTCCGGTCAGGTCGAGATGAGAGAAGACGTACTCGGCGGTGAAATAGTCACAGGCCGCGTCGTAGTACCCCTCGGTGATCATCACCTGGAGGTATTCATTCTGGGTCATGGCCGACCGCAGCATCTCGCCGACGTTGACCGAATCATCGGAATTCCAGGGACGGACATTCCCCCAGATGGCGTATTTCAGGTCGGTCTCGTACTTCAGCTCGGAGCGGATGTACTGGTTGAACACGCCCGAGAAGGTCCCCTCCCAGTCGACCAGGGCAGGATCGAATTCGATCGATTCCCCCCCGCTGTCCCGGTCGATCCCCTTGTAGCGGCTGTCGAGCCGGCCGACGGTCAGCCCTTCATGCCGAAGCAGTTCCTTGCGGAACCGCTCCCGATCGATCCGCAGGTTGACATTGTTTATGAACTCCGGCGAGAGGCTGGTATACCGGTGCAGTCGCCGCACGATTTCCGCCCGCTCCGAATCGGGGATGTAACCGCCCTTCGTCAATCCCGACAGATAGCCGCCGAGGGCGAATTCCTCCACCTCGTCGAGGAATTCGGCGACAGGTGTGTTCTGCAGGTCTTCCGCGAGCTGGCCGTGGTACCAGGCGGTGGCGGCGAAGTGCGGCAGGATCAGAGCGTAGTTCAGGTCGCTGCCCACGTCCCAGTGGAGTTCGGTCATCGAGACCAGGATCACTCCGTTGAGGAACATCAGGTGTTCTTCCTGGAGATGGCCGGCCAGGCCGGAGGCCCGCACGGTGCCGTAACTCTCCCCGATGAGGAACTTGGGCGATTCCCACCGCTCGTTCCGGGTCGTCCAGAGGCGGATGAACTCGCCCACCGATTCGATGTCCTCCATGGTCCCGTGGAACATGTGCTCGTCCTCACCGGGGACCATCCGGCTGTACCCGGTGGCGATGGGATCGATGAAGACCACGTCGGCCACATCGAGGATCGAGTACTCGTTGTCGACGATCTCGTACGGCGGTTGAAGCGCGAAGCCGTCGGGATCGGCCACGACCCGGCGGGGCCCGAGCACACCCATGTGGAGCCAGACCGAGGCGGTCCCCGGTCCGCCGTTGAAGGAGAAGAGGAGCGGCCGCTCTGTGTAGTCTTCGACGCCGTCCTTCAGGTAAGCCATGTAGAACATGCTGGCCAGCGGTTTCCCGTCATCCTCGCGGAGAATATAGGTCCCGGCGGTGGCGGTATAATCGATGTTGCGTCCACCAATCCTCACCGAGTGGCTGGTCACCACCGCCTGCTC
>JALGWK010000230.1 GCA_025774205.1 bacterium | reverse complement strand
AAAAGTGTGAAGGAGCGTTTTCCCGAGACCGAGGTCGTGCTCATGACGGCCTACGCGTCGGCTCAGACCGCGGTCACCGCCATGAAGGATGGTGCCTACGACTACCTCATCAAGCCGTTCGAGATGGATGAACTGCTGATCATGGTGGAACGGATTGACTCCCGCAGGAGGCTCGTCCTCGAGAACGTCCAGCTCCGGGAGGGTCTCCGATCGGGAGACGTCACCATCGTTGGAGGATCGGAGGGAATACGGGAGGTGTTCGCGCTGGTAGACAGGGTTGCCGATCAGGACGCCACCGTTCTCATCGAAGGGGAATCGGGCACCGGGAAGGAACTGATCGCCCGGTTGATCCACGCGAAGAGCCTTCAGTCGAAGGCTCCGTTCGTGGTCGTGAACTGCGCCGCGATACCTGACACCCTCATCGAGTCTGAGCTCTTCGGCCATGAGAAGGGCGCCTTCACCGGCGCCGATCACCGCCAGCTCGGCCGGTTCGAACTCGCCCACGGCGGCACGGTCTTCCTCGATGAAGTGTCGGAACTCACCCTGCAGGCGCAGGTGAAACTGCTGCGGGTTCTCCAGGATCGGTCACTGGAACGGCTCGGCGGGGGAGAAACGATCACGGTCGACGTACGCGTGCTGGCGGCTACCAACCGGAACCTCCACGGCCTGGTCTCCGAGGGTGGCTTCAGGGATGATCTCTTCTACCGTCTGAACGTCTTCCCCATTGTCCTGCCGCCGCTCCGGGAGAGGCCCGAAGACATCCCCCTGCTCGCCGGACATTTCATCACCGGCTTCGGGGGAGGGGTGATCGCTCCCGAAGCAATGAAGATCCTCCAGGGGTACCGCTGGCCCGGCAATGTCCGTGAACTGGAGAATGTCATCGAACGGGCCTCGATCCTGGCTGGCCCCGGAGAGGAGATAACCGCCGCTTTCATCGCTCACCTCAATGCGACTCCGGCACTCCATGAGGACACTCCGGGCGTGACCATCCCGGAAGGCGGGGTGGATATCGAAGACCTCGAGAAGCAGCACATCCTTGAGGCCCTCAGACAGGCGGGAGGGAACAAGAGCGAGGCGGCCAGGCTCTTGCACATGACCCGACGTCGCCTCTACTCTCGGATGCAGCATCATGATATCGAATACTGATCGGCCGATTCCCGGATCATGGAGCAGGTGTCGTGGCTGAACCGATGAACGATAAAGTGGATAGGATCATCAGCATCGAGAATCATATCCACGAGACGCAGAAGAAGGTGCCGGAAGCGAGCGGACAGTTCTCCGGGGTCCTCTGCGAGATCGCCCTGGCGGCCAAGATCGTCTCCCGGGAGGTCAGGCGGGCCGGTCTCGCCGATATCCTCGGGGTGACCGGGGAAGTGAATGTGCAGGGTGAATCGGTCAGGAAACTGGACGAGTTCGCCCAGACTGTGTTCGTCGAGATCCTGTCGCGGGGAGGCCGGATACACGCGATCGTCTCCGAGGAATCCGAGAATATCATCATGATCCCCGGCTACATGCCGCACGGACATTACCTGGTCACCATCGATCCCCTCGATGGCTCATCCAACACCGACGCGAACATCCCGGTCGGAACGGTGTTCGGCATCTATCGTCGAACTCCGGGTGAACAGGCCGAGGGTGAGGATCTGTTCCGGCGACCGGGGAGCGAACAGGTCGGTGCGGGCTACGTGATTTATGGCTCTTCGACCATCCTGGTCTACGCGACCCGGCTGGGTGGAGTGCATGGATTCACCCTCGATCCGAGTCTGGGGGAATTCATCCTGAGCCATCCCGATATCAGGACCCCCGAGCGGGGGAGTATCCTGAGCGTCAATGAAGGGTACCGGCCGTGGTGGAAGGAGAACACCAGGCGCTATATCGACCACCTGAAGTCGGTGGGAGAGGACCGGCCCTATCTCTGCCGTTACGTGGGCAGTCTCGTCGCCGATTTCCATCGCGACCTCACCTACGGCGGAATTTTCCTCTACCCTGAGAATGAGAAGGACCCCGGTCAGCCACAGGGGAAACTGCGACTGCTGTACGAGGCGGCGCCGCTCGCCTTCGTGGCGGAGGAAGCAGGCGGCCGGGCCACGACAGGTGATACCCGCATCCTCGATATCGTACCCGACACCATCCACCAGCGGGTGCCCCTGATCATCGGCAGCAGGCTCGACGTGGAAGATTACGAGGCGTACTATCGTGGAGACCGCTGAGCGGTTCCACGGTTACGGCACGGAACAATCAATGACCCGCGTGCCCGCAGGACGCGTGGGCATGCCGGCAGGAGAGGAATTATGATCACCGCGACATGGCATGGACACAGCTGTTACACCATCGATATCGACGGGACGAAGATCGTACTCGATCCCTTCTTCAGTGGTTCCCCCGTCGCGAAAGTGAGCGCTGATGACGTTGAGGCCGATTTCGTCCTCCTGACCCATGGCCACGGCGACCACTTCGGTGATGCGATCGAAATTGCCAGGCGCACCGGCGCGACCATCGTCGCGCCCAACGAACTTGCCGTCTACTGCGGTGAGCAGGGCGTCACGGCCCATCCGATGCATATCGGCGGGGGACGCGACTTCCCGTGGGGACGTCTCCAGCTCACCATCGCTCACCACGGTTCAGCCCTCATCGAGGAGGGCGGCCGTCCCCTCTACCTCGGCAGTCCATGCGGTTTCCTGCTCAAGACAGAGACGAACTGTGTCTACTTCGCGGGCGACACCGGGCTCTTCCTCGATATGAAGCTGATCGGTGAACGGAACCGGATCGACCTGGCACTGCTGCCGATTGGCGACAACTTCACCATGGGGGTGGAAGACGCCGTCACCGCCGCGCAGTACCTGAATCCGAAAGTCGCGATCCCGATGCACTACGGGACCTGGGAAGTGATAGATACCGATCCTGAGGAGTTCGTGGCCGGCACGGAGAAAATCGGTGTCAGGGGAGTGATACTGCAGGTCGAGGAGAGCTACACGATCGAGTGATCGGGAAGGAGTCGCACCGCTGACCGGGAGATCAACAGGAGTACCGGGAAGAGAGGGCCCGGCGCTCGATGAGCGGCGGGCCCTGTTTACGTTCCGGACCTGTCAGGCCCCTGCAGAAGTTGTCACGAGGGTCAGGGGGAGCCGGTTCCAGGCGATCGTGGAGCCGTGTCCCGATCGGGCGGCGGCCGAGGGACGTCTCGCTGAGATGCGGGATCAGTCTCGCGGTGCCACCCACGTCTGCTGGGCCTGGCGGTTCCTCTCAGAGCCCGATCCCGGAGAAGCGTCATCCGATGCCGGCGAACCCTCAGGTACCGCAGGCGTCCCCATCCTCAGTGCCCTGCGGTCGGAAGAACTCTGGAACGTCCTGGGGATCGTGGTGCGATGGTACGGCGGCACGAAACTGGGACGGGGTGGTCTTGTCCGGGCCTACCGGGGAGCGACAGCCGGAGCCATTGCCGTGGCCGATGTGATCGAGACTGTCCGCCGCCGCGCTCTGACGGTGACCGTCCCGGTGGATAGAGTGGGGGATATCCACCGGGTGTTGTCATCGTTCGAGGTATCGTATCATGAACAGTCGGTGGAAGGCACTTCTGCCACGATCGGTATTGCGGTCCGGGCTGAT
>JALGWK010000229.1 GCA_025774205.1 bacterium | reverse complement strand
GATACCGAAGGTGAGATGCGGGCCGAGGCCCTCCGCGCCATCAGCGTATTCAACGACCGGTTCCAGGCCCCCTCCCAGCCAGCACCTCCCCGTCTCAGGGCGAACGGATTCAGGGCGGGCCCGCATGGCCGCGAGTACGATCAACGCATCCATCAGTATCCGATCACCTACGCCACATCCGGAGAGATCACCCTCAGCTGGGACGGTCAGTTCATCGAGAGCCTCTTCGACGCCGCCAGCGATGACGTCGATTTCGAAGGGTACCGGGTGTACCGCTCCTCCAACCGCGGCGCGACCTGGGGTGATCCCATCCACGATCCGGAGGGGCAGCGGGTCGGCTGGGTGCCGGTGGCACAGTTCGACCTGGCCGACGGCATCAGGGGTCTCGATCCCCTCAGTTACCGGCACCTGGGCGATGACACCGGGATCCAGCGAACCTGGACCGACACGACCGCCCTGGACGGCATGGAATACTGGTACGCGGCCACCTCCTACGACCGGGGAGTCACGATCGACGGTGAGTGGATCTTTCCCTCACTCGAGTCACCGATACACCCCGATCCCAATTCCCCCGGCATGGTCGCGGTGATCACCGGTCCCAGGCCTCCCGGGTTCCTCCCGGGCGGCATCGGCGATGGAGTGGAGTCGAGCTGGTCTCATGTGCTGGTACCGGCAGCCGATGAGCGTTCGACTTCAATAGGGGTTCGGGTGGCAGTGGAGAGTGCCCTCACCGGGGAGACCTACCAGGTCGATGTGTATGATCATTATGAGAGGATCATTCGCTACCAGCATGGTGTTCTCGATCGCATCGACTCCTTCGAACGCGGCGGGGTGGATGTTTCAAGAGCACCCCGTTCCCAGTGGTGGACACCTTCCCCCCAGCGCTGCGATTCCCCCGGCCAGGGATACGGATCGACCGACATCGAGGAAGGATTCAGGGTGGAGGTATCCCAACCCAACAACGCCAATGGTGGGATATATTCCTTTGTGCCGACCACCGAGGTGGGCAACGGTTCCGGTTTTCTCGTTCAGCTGGCCGAGGCCACCTACGCCCGGGACGCAGACGAATCGAACCGCGCGAACCTCTCCGGCTTCATGAACGACCTGGAACTGAGGTTCACCGGATTCGCGACCGGCGCCGGTGATTCGAATCTCGCCCACGACGCCCTCAGCCGCGGACCGGTCGCGGTTCCCTTCGAGCTGTGGGATATCGATCGCGACATCCGACTCTACCCGGTGATCATCGATTCCGCCTCAGTCGGGCCGCCGCATGATGAGGGCAGCATCGCCGGTCAGTGGGACGGCCGGGATCATATCTTCGTAACCACCGAACCGTATCTCGCCGGCGGCGGCGAGGTGGTTGATTTCTCCGCCCTCCATCCCGTTTCGGCCGACAGCTACTGGGTTGAGGATCCCACCCTGCCCGCCAGCAGATCGGACTGGATCTATCGCCTGGCGTTCTTCGAGAGTGACAGTTTCCAGACCCGCTGGGACATCGGCGATATCTGGACCGTCAGGCCGTGGCGGACCCTCAAGTACCACGCCGGGCAGACGTTCACGGTCACCACTGTCCTCCCGGCAGATCAGGAAACAGAGAACGACCTCGAGGCGATAAAGGTGGTCCCCAATCCCTACTACGTATACGCCGAGTGGGATCGGAGCGAGAACGAACGGAAGATCCAGTTCCGGAATGTTCCGGCCGAGTCCACCATCCGGATCTACACCCTGGCCGGCGAACTGGTGGCGGTCCTCGATCACCATGGCGACTCGACCGCAGTGCCCGGTGGTCGCGGTTACAACAGCAACCGGATCGGCACCGTCGACTGGAACCTCTGGTCGTACGAGTTCATGGAAGTCTCCTACGGCCTCTACCTCTACATCGTGGAGACTGACGACGGCCGACAGAAGGTCGGCAAGTTCGCGATCGTCCGATGAGGTGCTCGATGCTCTCAGCCGCCAGGCTCACAGCCGCCACACCATCCGGGAGGAGAAGGACAGCCGGTATCCTGCTGATGACGGTTCTGTTCTGCATCCTTGCGCCGTCCGGCTCGCTCGAGGCCCAGACTTCGATAGTCGACATCGGACCGCTCGGGACCGTTCCATCGCTTGACGATTCACTCAGGTATCGGACCGCCTGGTCCCTGGTGACCCTGGATGGCTCGGACAACGGAGGCCTGCCCCTGCTGACGAACCGCGACATCCTCACGGCCCAGACCGCGATCTACCGGCACGCGGGATTCGAGGAGGATGTTCCCTTCAGTTATGACCGGGGCCTGGAACAGTACCACCTCCGGGGGGGACGGAACGGGGCGACCTCCTTCACGATCGATGGTCTGCGGATCACCGATCCTCTCCACGGTTCGCCCCTGCTGCTGCCGGCAGTCGCCGCGACCAGGGAGATCACGATCCTGGCCGGGGGGACACCGGTCGGCCACGGGAATGCCCTGAGCGGCGTGGTCAACTTCATCACCCGGTCCGGGGGGCCGGTCTGGAGTGGATCTTTCGATGCCGCCTCGAGTGAATTCAGTGGCGCCGGACGCGATGATGCCCGTGACATGACGGTGGCCGACGGCCATATCGGCGGCCCGATTCCACTGCTTTCGGGGGTGACCGTCTTCCTGGCCGGGTCGGCGCGGACCAGCCGGGATTACCTGGTGGAGAAGGATGACATCACCTTCGATCTCGAGGTCGATCCCTCCGATCCCAGTTCGTTTCGGGATACCATCCGCTATGACGAAGACGATCCCTACCTGCAGCGGGGACCGGACGGACGGCCGATCAATCCGCTCGACATCCATGCCGGCTGGTTGGGATACGGGTTCGATTCGCGCTGGGACGCCCTGGCGAACCTCTCCTGGAAGGTATCTGACGGGAGTCGTTTGAGGCTTGCATTTAGCCGGAACCGGCAGCGCCGGGCTCCCTATACGCACCCCTGGCGCTATTCGATGTTCTGGGGTCTGCCTGGTGAGATCGAGCAGAACGCGGTGCTGGGAGCCTTCCGGTACGACGCTGATGAGGCGACCGACATCATCCCCGGCACAGGCATGATCGACTGGCCGAACGAGAAGAACATCATCACTCACGATACACGCCGGTACACCTTCATCTGGACCGGACAGCGGGCACCGGACATCCATTACACTATCCGCGCCGCTTACCTCGATTCAGACCGGAGCATGCGGGTTCAGCGGTGGGTGGACGAGGAGGGCCTGACGTCGGGCAACCGGAACCGGCCCCTGATATGGGACAGTGACGGCAATCCCGGCTGGGGCCCGGCCGAGCCGATGACCCTGGTGGTCCTGGAGCAATTCCCCTTCGATTCAGACAACGATTACGCTCGACGCCACGGGTATGCGCCGATGAGAATCCTGGGATCGTTCATGGACGGGTCCGACCGCTTCTACAACGACGAGCACACCATCACCCG
This sequence comes from bacterium, assembly GCA_025774205.1. GTDB lineage: Bacteria > Blakebacterota > Blakebacteria > Blakebacterales > Blakebacteraceae > Blakebacterum. Next base: position 1,617 of record JALGWK010000229.1, on the reverse strand, counting down.
TTCGATCAAAGGGGACATCACCGCCTCTCTGCTGCTTCATCACGACTTGCGGGCGGGATTCTCACTGAATGCCATCACGATAGATCTCTACGAAATCCAGCTTCCCGATAGATCTCTACGAAATCCAGCTTCCCTTCATCACCCCACCACCCTTTCAGCAGTACCGGCGAAACCCGAGGGAATTCAGTCTCTACCTGCAGGATACCATCGAGACTCCCGATCTGATCCTCGACCTCGGATTCCGTTACGATGACATGCAGAGCGAAGGAATTCCTTTCTGGCTCGACCCCCGATCCCCCATGGACCGGAACGGAGAACTGGTCATCGATCCGACTCTTCCTGAGACCGCTCCGGTCAAGAAAGGCCGGAAGCGACGTCAGATCTCCCCGCGGATCGGGATCGCCCATCCCCTTTCGCAGAGGAGCGTGGTCTTCGCCAACTACGGCCTCTACTGCCGGAATCCGCTCTACCGTCACCTCTACCTGCAGGGGACTCTCGAGGATGCCAATCCCCTGATCGGCAATCCGAACCTGGAGATCGAACAGAGCCGCTGTTACGAATTTGGATTCCGCCATCTCCTTTCGGAGCGGGTTCAGCTCACTACCACGATATGGGTCAGGGAGATGAGCGGTCTCACCGCGACCGAGCGGATCCCGGCCTTCTTCCAGGGAGTATCCAATCCATACTCGTACTCGGTCTTCCTGAACTACGATCACGGGCTCGCTCGGGGCTTCGACGTCACCCTCCAGAAGAGGTTCGGCGGCCTCTGGAGCGGCTCCCTCGGTTACTCCTTCATGACAAGTGAGGTGAATCGGGACGAACCGCTGGAGGGATACGATGGTGGTATCGGCCTCACAACCATGCCGAAACGCCTTCATCCCCTGACCTGGGAGCAGCCTCACCAGCTGGCGACCACCCTCAATCTCCGGCTACCCCCGGGGTGGGGTCCCACCCTCCTGGGGAGCCATCTGCTGGAGAAGATCAACCTCGGCCTGATCCACCGACTCGAGGCGGGCCGGCCGTACACACCCACGACGAGGGAGGCCGTGCTGGAACGGAATTCAGATCGTCTTCCCTGGACCAGCCAGCTCGACCTCCGTCTCTACCGCGATCTCACCCTGATGAGGATCTCCTGCAGCCTCTACGTCGATATCAGGAATCTGTTCGATCGCCGGAACGCGCTGGTGGTCTACAGCCGTACCGGGAGTCCCGACGATCCCGGACCGGGGAGTACCGGGTACAGCGATGACTACGACCGCTCGCATTACTTCCGGACCCGGAGGCGGATCGACCTGGGTATCCGGGTGCATTTCTGAGTGAGGGTTCCGGGAGGATCTAGAGTGTCATGTCAGGTAGCAAGCGTCGGCACCGAGAGTGACGCTGTGCTCGGCCGGGCAGGCGCGGCGACGAGGCATAGCGGTGGCTATGGCGAGGAGGCGCAACGCATCCGGTCGGGATACGGTGCCACTCGAATGCCACGGTTGCTGCATGACAGGGCACTAAAAGAAGTAGAGCAGCAGGTAGGCGCCCAGACCGATCACTACCCACACGACGATCGCGCCGGTACTGCACGTGCGGGCGAAGACCCCGTCCGGCCCGTGGAACCGGTAGACCTCC
>JALGWK010000228.1 GCA_025774205.1 bacterium | reverse complement strand
GCCACGATGTGCTCGAGAATGTCCCCGATCCGCTGGATAAAGGGCAGGAGTCGCTCCATGCTCGTCGTGTCGTTGCGGTGTACCTGCTCGAAGGCGATGCGCAGGGTGGGCTCCGGAACCGCGAGCTCGATGGCGAGTTCCGAGATTCGACCGTTCTCGGGCGGCCATTCGGTGGGGGCGATCCCACCCACGATGGCCATGGCGCGCAATTGTCCGCCGTTCTCGATGAGCGCTCTTCCCCACAACAGTCCGAGGGGATCGGGACGCAATTGTGCTTGAAGATCCGGATCAGCGCCGAGTTCACTCCAGAAGCGACGGTAGGTCTCCCTGAATTCCGGGGCGGTTCGGGCGATATCCCAGAGACCGCATGGATTGCTCGACCGGGTTATCTCGGCGCCCTCGGGATTGGTGACAAGGATGGTTACTCCGAGGATCTCGGCGAAGGCGTCCTGGATCCGCTGGACACACTCGATCGGGAATATGAAGTGGGCGTTCGAGGAGTCCCAGGCAGCCGCGGTCGTGGAGGAGTGCGGGGTGTCCTCGGTGACGGATATCTCCTCCAGGAGGGAGGTGTCGTTCAGCCACGCTTCCACATCTTTCCGCGGGAAGCGCCACTGGTTGCCCACCCGTACGGCCGGAAGATCGCCCCGTTTGACGATCCGGTAGATCGTGGTACGGTCGACTTTCAGCAGTTCCTGCAGTTGTCGGGTTGTCAGCAGATCCTCCACCGTCTCCTCCTCTGACCTGGTGGCCTGGTTCAATTGCAGATAAATGTATCCGGAATACCGGAATTGTCAACAGCAAACGCACCTTAATGCATCAAAAATACCACAATAGTCTGTCGTATATGCATCTAATTGCATCTAACTGCATCAATTGTGTGCGCAATGCGGGAGTCAGGCGGTGGCTCTCAACCAATGAGTGCGAGGAGGTTGTCCATCATCGTGCCGGCCAGTTCCCGCATACTCTCTTCATGGGTCCGGCACTCATCGATCACCTGTTCAGCCGTTTTCCCGACCTTCAGGAGTTCGTCGGCGTACTCCAACGTCCACCGGGTCGCGATCGGGGATGTGATCTCCACGTGGAACTGCACGCCGACAACATTGCCGGCGCGGAAGAGCTGGTGCGGGCAGTCGTCTCCCTCGACCAGCTGGGTGGCTGCGTCGGGGATACCGAACGTGTCTCCGTGCCAGTGGAAGACGGGGAATTCGTCGGGGAACCCGGCCAGCAGGGGATCGGACCTTCCCTGTTCCGTAAGCCGGACCCGGTAACCGCCGATCTCCATGACCGGGTTCTTCTTCACCTCCGCTCCCATGACTGAAGCCAGCAGCTGCGATCCGAAGCAGATACCAAAGCAGGCCCCGCCGCCGGCGATCCTCTCCTGCAGGAAGGCGCGTTCCCGGGAGAGAAAGTCGTGTCGATCGACTTCACGTACACAGACCGGGGTTCCGCCGACCATCACCAGGTCATGCGCTCCGGGATCGGGCAAGGGATCACCCCGGTACGGGTGGATGGTATCGGTCTCGATCGCCCTTTCGGCCAGGTATTCCTCATGCAGGCCGAGTCCCTCCACTTCGAAATTCTGGATGACCAGCACCCTCATTTTCATGCCTCCGATCGAGATCGGTCATTCCGGTGATGCGCCCCGGTTGACGAAACCGATGATCAGGCTATCTTGTCATCTCCCGGGCATCAAGGGCACCATGTCGATCGGGTGCCATGACCGTCATCATCGCCGCCCACCACCTTCATAATGAACGGCAGGTTGTACACGATGTCATCACGACGCAGCACGACCACACCATCCCTCCGGCGGCGCGTTCTTCCGATCGTGGGGCTGCTCGCCCTGATCCTGGTTCCGGCCGGGTGCGGCGGTTCCGGCGGTTCGAGCACCGAGACGGAGATCCTCTCGGATGAACTGCGCGACCATGTCGCCTGGCTCGCGTCGGACGCGCAGCAGGGGAGACGATCGGGTACCCCTTCCGCCCTCCGTGTGGCCAACTACCTGGCCAGCGAGTTCGAACGGTACGGACTGGAAGGGATCGGGGATGATGGCGGCTACCTGCAGGCGTTCGATTTCGTGGCCGATGTCGCCCTCGGCCGGGAAAACAAACTGTCGATCGAAGACGCGGCGGGGAGACAAAGAGTCGATACCGACTGGCGTCCGATGGCCTTCAGCGACAACGGATCAGGATCGTTCGAGGTGGTCTTTGCCGGGTACGGCATCTCCTCGGAGGCAGATGCATACGATGACTACGCCGGGCTCGATGTGACGGGGAAGGCGGTGCTTGTCCTCCCCTACGGCCCCCAGATGGAGGGCGGCGGCATGCACTTCCCCGCTCATCACGCGCTCCGCCGGAAGGCCGCTGTCGCGCGTGACAGAGGGGCCTCCGCGATCCTCATCGCGCCGCACCCCGCTCTCGACCCGGAGAATTTTCTGGAGCCGCTGCGCTACGATTCTTCCCCTTCGACGGCCGGGATCCTGGCCGCGACGGTCACGGTGGAACTCGCCGAGCTGCTCCTCGGAGAAGCAGGTACCCTCTCCGACATCCTCACCCGCATTGACTCGTCGGTAGCTCCGGAATCGATGACGCTCGACTGCCGGATCGATCTCACGGTCGACCTGCTTCCCGTCCGGCGTGAAGGATACAACGTCGTGGGCGCTCTGACCGGCGCGGGTCCGGATGCCCCCTGGATCGTCATCGGAGGACATTACGATCATCTCGGACGGGGCGGGGCGGGTTCGCTCGAACCCGGGGGGCGCAAGGTCCACAACGGCGCCGATGACAACGCCTCCGGAACCGCCGGGGTCCTGGAACTGGCCCAGGCCTTCGCGGCTGAGCCTCCCACCAGCCGGAACATCCTCTTCATAGCCTTCGACGCCGAAGAACTGGGTCTTCTCGGTTCAATGTTCTTCGTCTCGAACCTCCCCGGGGAGATCGGTGTCATCGAAACGATGATGAACATGGATATGATCGGCCGGCTCACCGAGGATAAACTCACCGTCTACGGGACCGGCACCAGTCCGGTCTGGGATCCGCTTCTCGATGAACTGAACGCCCGTGAGGGATTTGGCTTCGAGATGACCCGGGTCCCCGATGGCTTCGGTGCCTCCGACCATTCCTCCTTCTACTCGAAAGAGATACCTGTACTGGCCTGGTTCACCGGTACCCACGGTGACTACCACCGGCCCTCCGATGATACCGAGTTGCTGAACTATACCGGCCAGGAACGGATCGTCCGTCTCATCCGCGATACGGTGATGGCCCTCGATTCCCGGGGCGAACCGGTGGTCTTCCAGCCCTCCGCCCAGCCGGAACAGAGCGGCGGTCGGATGGGTTTCGGCGTCTACACCGGGGTGGTCCCCGATTTCGGGTACCAGGGAGACGGCTTTGCGATAAGTGGCGTGAACGACGGCAGTCCGGCCGCCATGGCGGGACTCGAGGGTGGGGATGTGATCCTCAGGTGGGGTGAACGAACGATCCGGAACATCTACGATTACACCTACGCTCTGCAGGACGGCTCACCGGGACAGCGGGTGGAACTGGAAGTACGCCGGGGTGACTCGGTTTTCACCGTCCAGGTCATCCTCGGCAACAGCCGAACCAGGGAGCGGTGA
>JALGWK010000227.1 GCA_025774205.1 bacterium | reverse complement strand
AACTCCACCAGCCCCCACTGGACTCCCGACGGGAAGAGGATCTACTTCAACACCACTCGGGGAGATGAGGGAGGTCTCCATTTCCTCAACTTCCTCGAGCCGGGAGGAGAGGCGTACCGAATTCCTTCGATCCCGAACAATCCGCAGTTCACGCCTGACGGGAAGTGGATCATCTTCACGCGCCAGGTGGCCGAAGAGACAACTGAAGAGACGACCGAAGAAACGACTGAGGAGCCGACTGAGCGGGGCGAACGGGGCGGTCGGGAAGGGATGCCGCAGAGCCGGGAACGGGGTTCGAACCCCGATGGCATGCCCGCCCTTACGAGGCGGATGGGAACCGAATGGGCCGGCACGACCGAACGGGATCGGAACCTTGACGTCTACGTCATCACCACCTCCGGCTACAAGCGGAACGGAAATCTCAATTTCATCACCGGTTCGGGTGGAGGCGGCAACTTCAGGGGCGGACAGTTCGGCAGATTCGGAGGCCAGGGTGGCGGCAATGGCCGGTACACCCAGTTCTTCAGGATGCCGACTGACGGCCTGGCCGAGGGCGAAGAGGCCGAACAGCTGACGACCGATCCGTGGAACAAGAGCTTCCAGGGCTTCAGCCCGGACGGGCGCTCAATCATCTACACGGTCGATCTGGGGCAGAAGGAGGAGCGGGAGGAGACCGAGGATCCCCGCGACCGTCCCCCGACCCGTCTGGGGATCTTCCTTCTCCCGGTCGATGGTGGTGAAGGCAGGCAGATCGCCGAGGAGACAGGCAGCCTGCGCGGGATCGCGATGTCGCCTGACGGTTCGAAGCTGGCGTTCACCATCAGCGCCGACCGACGGGCCCCTGCGGTCGTCCGGGTGATCACCTCGAGCGGCGTGAAGGTGTCTGACGCGGGCGGCGAGGAGTGGGTCTATGGTTTCGGAGCGCTGGCCTGGACCGCTGACAGCGCCAATATCCTTACCACTTCCTCGATCGGCGGGCAGACGCAGGTCATGCGGATCACTGCCGCTACAGGGGAGTTCGAGCCGATCACCGGGGGAGATCAGGTCATCTCCGGTGTCACCTACGACCACGCCATGTCGAAGACCGCCTACGTCAGAGACAGTGCTGAGGTGCCCTGGGAGGCTTACGTCTCAAGTATCGACGGTTCCGGTACGCAACGCGGCACACAGATGGTGAGCGAGGTGAACAGTGCCTGGATGGAAGAGGTGGCACTGAGCCGGGTCGAACGGATCACCTTCGAAGGCGCGCGCCACAACGAGGACTGGCTCGATGACCTGCCGAGGCGGGGGGTGGAATACATGATGACCCACGAAGCGCCGCGTGGAGAGAGACCGACGATCGAAGGGTGGCTCATGTACCCCCTCGAATACCAGGAGGGAACGAAGTACCCGCTGGTGCTCTCGATCCACGGTGGTCCCCACTCGGCCTACCGCAATACCTGGTTCCCCGAGTTCCAGATGGTCGCCTCAAAGGGGATGTTCGTCCTCTACATCAATCCCCGGGGATCGGGCTCCTACGGCAGCCACTTCTCGAGCATGATCATGGAGTCGTGGGGTATCGACGACTACAAGGACTACATGCAGGCGGTCGACCTGGTGGTGGATCGCGGCATCGTGGATGAAAGTGCCATGGGGGTCACGGGAGGATCGTACGGGGGGTTCATGACCAACTGGATCACGGCCCATAACAACCGCTTCAAGTGCGCCATCACCGCCCGCAGCATCTGCAACTGGATCAGCTTCTACGGAGTTTCCGACGCCTCGGGACTCGTGGAGAGCGAATTCGGCGGACGGCCCTGGCCCTTCCGGGATGACGATGAGGGAAGCTGGAACCGCGCCTTGATGCTGAGCCCGATCTCGTGGGCCGACCAGGTGGAGACACCGACCCTGATCATCCACAGCATCAACGATTACCGCTGCCCCCTGGCGGAGGCAGAGCAGTGGTTCAGGGTGCTCAAGAAGAACGAGGTACCCGTGAAGATGGTCCTCTTCCCTGATTCCACCCACGATCTCTCCAGGACGGGGGAGCCGTGGCTGCTGGTGCGGCGCCTGAAGGAATACGTCGACTGGTTCGAGGCCTACCTGGTACTCGACGAGCCGGTTGTAGAAGCTGACGGCCCGATCCGGAGATAAGCCCGGACAGAACCTTCGCAGGAAGGTGACAGAGATGGAATCTGAAACGGCAGTAACAGTGAACCTGGCTGATGACACGCCGGCGCTCTTCGAGCGTCGGCGTTTTCTCACCCTGCTCGGAGTGGGCGCGGCGGCAGGTGCCGCCTCCTCGATCATGCCGGGCTGTTCAGGGCCGGGAGTGGGATCGGCGGTTGCCGGTCAAGCGGTCGCGAAGCTGAACCAGAACGAGAACCAGATCGCCCCGAGCGAGGTCGAGCGCCGGGCGATGATGGAAGCCCTCGACCTGGCCAACCGCTATCCTGCCGCCGAGGGCACGCTGATCGCGGGTCTCGCGGCTCATCACGGTATCGATGAAGAGTGCTTCCTGATGGGATGCGGATCGACAGAACTGCTGAAGGTCTGCGCCGAGGCCGCTCTCGGCGGTTCGAAAGAGCTGGTCCAGGGATTCCCGACCTATCCCACCCTGGAACGGTATGCTCGCGTGTATGGCGCCGGTATCAGATCGGTCCCGGTCGACGCGACCGGCCACCTCGACCTGGATGGCCTGGAAGCCCGGATCAGCGACCGGACCGGCGTTCTCTACCTCTGCAATCCGAACAATCCGACCGGAGCGGTCCTGCCCGACAGGGCTATACGAAGTCTTATTGAACGCGTACCCGGGCAGACGCTCATCGTTTCAGATGAAGCCTACCACGAGTATGTGGAGGATCCCGCCTACCGCAGCTTGATTGATCTGGCGGTGAGCCGACCGAACCTGGTGGTCCTGCGGACGTTCAGCAAGGTCTACGGATTGGCCGGGATGCGGATCGGGTATGCCATCGGACATCCCGGGACGATCAGGGCGCTGGCGCCCCATCGGCTGCAGTTCAACCTGAACAATCCCGGCTTGCACGCCGCCATCGCGGCGCTCGATGATCATGCCTTCGTACTGGAATCGGTCGAGCTGAACGCTCAGTCCAGGGAGGCCATCATCCGGGAGATGCCCCGCTTCGGAGGCACCCCGGTCCCCAGCCAGGCCGGATTCGTCTGGATCGATTTCAAGCGGGAGACCGGACCGATCCGGCGAGCGCTGGACGAGCAGGACGTGTTCGTAAGGACCTATGGCCACTCCCCGAACCACCTGCGGATCTCGACCGGCACTCAGGGGAACATGGATCGTCTCTTCGCCGCCCTGGAGATAGCGGTCGGGTAGTCGTCGGACGGCGACCGGGAGTAAGCGCCGGCCATTCGGAACGGGCGAAACCTTCCACTCGGGCGGGTTTGCCCGGCCGGGAGGTCGCTGACTATATTGAGCGTCCCTCTCCGCCGTGGAGAGCGTTTCGATTGAATACCGTACCATGAGTCCTGCCCCGGAATTGCCGGGGAACCGGGCCCGTCAAGAGTCCAAGGAGATACCTCGATGACGATGAAGAACGCCGTTCCGGCAACCTGGCCTGACGAGGTGATGGAGAAGCGCGGGGAGTTCGTGAACTGCCCCCTGACCGATTTCTCGAAGGATGAGAATCGCCAAATCATGATGGCCGC
>JALGWK010000226.1 GCA_025774205.1 bacterium | reverse complement strand
AGTCCCAGGTGATACCAGACATTGCTGTGGAGGGAACTCAGGGGGATGTTCATGGCGTTGGGCAGCCCGTCCGGTTCCACCTCATCCTCGGTGCCTTCGATCAGACGACCCGCCGTTTCGAAGTCAGCAATGGCCCGGTCGAAATTCCGCAGAGTGATATACCGGTGACCCCGGTGACGATACATTCGCGCATCACCGGGGAAGGTCAGGATGCCGCGAGTGAAGATCGTGATCGCCTCCCGGTACTCACCCATATAGGCCGCCCGCCGTCCGTACCAGATGATCGTGTCGGCGTTCCACGGATCAACTATGAAAGCCGCTCTGGCCAGCTCATATCTCTCCACGACGGCGCGGGCAGGTGTGGCAGATGAGAGCGAATCACCCAGCAGGGAGACTGCCTGTATTCCATCAGGCAGGTCGGGAAGGATCGTCTCGTCACTGCCGCCGGTGCAGCCGACTGCGACCGGGACGATGACGAGGATGAACAGATTGAGACGAATTCCTGATGAGGCCATGAGTATGCCATCCGGTTGCGGGTTGAAACCGCATCATATCAGGCCGGTTGGCCGGTGTGACCCTAAAAAGAAGGCCCGACCGTCACCGGCCGGGCCTTCATCTACTTCGATACAGATGTACAGCTTACCGGTGCTTACTTGCCGGGGCAGGCCGCCACGATCTCGGCGTCGAGACCCTTGTTGCCGTAGTTCTTGTCGAACGCGGTGGCGAAGTCGGTGGCGAGCTTTTCGGCCCGCTCCCGATAGGCGTCCTTGTCATCCCAGGTGTTGATCGGGAAGAGTACCTCGGACGGCACCCCGGGGACCTCCTTCGGGACGGCAACATTGAAGAACTCGTCGGTCACGTACTCAACATCCTTCAGTTCTCCACTCAGAGCGGCGTTGCAGATCCGCTTGGTGAGGAGGATGTCCATCCGCTCGCCGACCCCGTAGGGACCGCCGCTCCAGCCGGTGTTCACGAGGAAGACCTCGGTCCCGTGCTCGGCCAGCCTTGCGCCCAGCAGACTGGAGTAGTCGTCGGGGTTCCGCGGCATGAAGGGCGCGCCGAAGAACCGGGAGAAGGTCGACACCGGTTCGGTGACTCCCGTTTCGGTCCCGGCCAGCTTGCTCGTGTATCCCATGAGGAACCAGAGCATCGCCTGGGCCGTGTCGAGCTTCGCGACCGGCGGCAGGACGCCGTTGGCGTCGGCGGTCAGGAAGAGGATCGTCTTCGGGTGACCGGCGACCGGCGGCGTTTTAATGTTCTTCAGGGAGGAGAGCGGATACGAAACGCGGGAGTTGGCCGTCAGCCGCTCATCATCAACGTCGAACTCCCCCTCGGGATTCATCATGCAGTTCTCGATGAGAGCGCCGTGCTCGTAGATGTCGGCCTCGCGGAAGGCGGCGTCCCAGATCTCCGGCTCCTTGTCGATCCGGAGGTTGATCAGCTTGGCGTAGCAGCCGCCCTCGAAGTTGGCGATCCCGCGGTCGTTCCAGCCGTGCTCGTCGTCGCCCAGCAGGGCGCGGGCGGCGTCGGCCGACAGGGTCGTCTTCCCCGTTCCGGAGAGCCCCAGCAGGAGAGCGCTGTCCCCTTCGGTCCCCTCATTGGCGGAACAGTGGATCGGCAGAATGCCGTCGGCGGGCAGGTAGTAGTTCATCACCGTGAACATCAGCTTCTTGCAGCTGCCGCCGTAGGCTGAACCGTAGACCAGGCCGATCCGCTTCTCGAAGTCGGCGATGATGCCCATGTGCGAGGCTTCACCGTTGGGCAGGTTGCGCAGGCGCCCCTTGTACTTCGTGTGGTCGATGCGGTCGTAGGGGAGTTCCACGATCGTGAAGGGCTTGTCGGCGTAGATGCTCGTGTCGATGTCATCGGGTACCGGTCGGAACATGCTGTCAGTGAAGATGGCAATGTTCGCCCGGTCGGTGATGGTGCGGACCGGAAGAGCATAGGAGGATTCGGCGCCGACCACCCGTTCAGTGATCAGAACTGTCTCCTTGCCGGCCAGAACTGCCATGGCGTCTTCCCAGAGCATCTCGAAGGTCTCGACATCGACGGGGAGGTTGTTCGGGGCGTCCCAGTCGATGGTGTCCCTGATCTCGTCGCGATCCACGATCAGGGTGTCCTTGGGGCTCCGGCCGCTCGATTCGGCGGGCGTCCAGGTGACCAGGGCTCCATTGGCTGATACCACTGATTCCCGGTTCTTGATCGCCATGTCGATCAGGTCATTCCGGGTTGGATTGGTCTGGACGTTCGAATGCGCATCCAGAACTGCCTCAAGCTTTGCGATGAAATCCATGATGAAGAGTCTCCTGATAAATGCGCACGAGTTCGATCGGTCAAATCGGTCGCCCGGGCACGCGCTGTAAGATGGAACCAATGTAGTTACCGATTCTGGTCCGTGAAACTCTATTTACATGACGATCGTGCCTTCTCTATCCTCACCCGAAGATTCCCCGTCCGGCACCCGGAGGAGACTGTGAAAACCCGCCAATTCGATCGCATTTTCGTCATGGTAACGACCATGCTGGTGACTGGTACTGTGGCACTGAATTCGGGGTGCGTTTCCCGACCGGATGACATCCCGCCGAACGCCGTCGTGCCGAGTCCGGAACAGCTCGCCTACCAGCAGATGGAGTTCATCGGCTTCATCCACTTCACCGTCAATACCTTCACCGACCGGGAGTGGGGGTACGGCAGCGAATCGCCGGAGATCTTCGATCCCTCGCAGCTCGATCCCGACCAGTGGGCCCGGGTCGCGGCCGAGGCCGGAATGAAGGAACTGATTCTGACCGCCAAACATCACGACGGCTTCTGTCTCTGGCCGTCTGAATACACCGATCACTCGGTCCGGAACAGTCCCTGGAAGAACGGTGAGGGTGATCTGGTGGGTGACTTCGTCGCAGCCTGCCGGCGGCACGGTCTCAAGGTCGGCCTCTATCTCTCGCCGTGGGACCGGAATCATGCCGATTACGGAACGCCGGCTTACCTCGACTACTATCGCAACCAGCTGCGGGAACTCCTGACCCGGTACGGCGAGATCACCGAGATCTGGGTTGACGGAGCCAACGGTGGCACCGGCTGGTACGGCGGAGCCGACGAAGAGCGACGGATCGACCGTTCGACCTACTACGAGTGGGATGAGACCTTCGCCCTCGTCAAATCCCTGATGCCGGGTGTTCTCATCTTCTCGGACGCCGGACCCGATATCCGCTGGATCGGGAATGAGCGGGGCTATGCCGGCGAGACCAACTGGTCGATGATCGACGCCGACCAGGTCACCATCGGCGCCTCCGACCAGGCCTATCTCAACACCGGCGATCCGGAGGGCACCCACTGGACGGTTCCGCTCTGCGACACTTCGATCAGACCGGGCTGGTTCTATCACGCCGACCAGGATACGAGGGTGAAGCAGCTCCCTGAACTGCTTGAAGTCTGGTATCGCTCGGTTGGCCGGAACGGCGCGCTCCTCCTGAACCTGCCTCCCGACAAGCGGGGGCTCATCCATGAGAATGACATCGCCGCCCTGCGGGATCTTCGCCGGGTCCGGGATGAGACCTTCGCGGTAGACCTGGCCGCCGGCCGGCCGGTCACCTCCGATCAGCATCGGCTCGGACATCCGATGTTCGCCCCGGGGAACCTGACCGATGATGACCCTGATTC
>JALGWK010000225.1 GCA_025774205.1 bacterium | reverse complement strand
CGATCCCGGGATGTTCGTGCACCCCCTCGGGGGCGAGATCCCCGGCCAAGAGGCGCGCAACCTGAACCGCAACCATCCGGGTAAGGCCCACGGCACGTTGACGGAGCAGATCAGCTACGCCCTCTTCCAACTCGCCGCACATGAGGGTGTGGACGTCGTCATCGACATGCACGAGTCCTCCACCACCTCACGGCTGGCGTACATGCTGGTCTGTCACCAGCGTGCCATGGAGATCGGGGCGATGGCGACCCTGGACCTCGAGATGGACGGGATCGCACTTAAACAGGAGGTATCCCAGGAAGGATTCCGGGGCCTGAGCCACCGTGAATTCGGCGACCATACCGACGCCTTCGCGTTCCTGGTGGAAACGCCCAATCCGGGGCAAGAGGACGCCATGGAGCATCCGGATGTGGTCAATGATCCTGAAGCGCCTCTCTCAGGCCGGGTCCACACGCATCTGCGAACGGTGAAAGCTATTCTGGACAACTACGGGTTTACAGTCGGCCCGGATGGGAAGATCGAACTCGGATACCCGTTCTCGCTGGACGCCCTCAAAGGGAACGATCTGGGAACGTTCCTCCGGTGAGCGAATACCTCCCGGAGCTTTGGCCGCTCCTGGCCATGGTCGGGGCGTTCGTCATCGGCACGTTCGCTCTGAAGCTGCCGGTCTCCATATCGCTGGTCATCGCATCCGTCGTCGGGGCGGCGGTTGGGGGCCATGGCTTCCCGCTGCGACACCTCGTCGAAGGCACGTTCGGCTACCTCGATACGCTGTTGATCATCGCCACCGCCATGGTCTTCATGCGGATGATCCAGGCATCCGGGTTGCTCGACACAGTCGCTCACGGAATGACTGCCCGATTCCATCATCGGCCCGCCACGCTCCTCGTCCTGATGATGCTGTTCGCCATGTCCGCCGGGATGATCACCGGGTCGTCGACCGCCGCCGTGTTGACGACGGGAGCCATTGTGGCGCCCGTCTTCATGGCACTCGGTATCTCGAGGAACAAGACCGGAGCCATCATCGCGATGGCGGGGATCCTCGGGATGATCGCCCCGCCGGTCAACATCCCCGTGATGATCATCGGTGGCGGTGTGGACATGCCCTACATCGGGTTCACGTTGCCCCTGCTCGTGCTCACGGTCCCGATGGCCATCGTCATCGTGCTGTTCCTCGGCCTGCGATCGGCGAGGGCCGCCAACATCGAACCGGACATGCTGCCGAAGTCCTACCATGACCAGTACGGACTGAAGCTCTATCTGCCGCTGATCCTCCTGGTGGTGCTCATCGTCGGCGAACAGGCGCTGCCCCGGATCGTACCGGCGCTCGGGATGCCCTTTATCTTCACCATCTGTGCCGCCGTCACCCCCTTCACGGGCCGGCGGTTTCAGCCTCTCGTCGCGTCTCGGGAAGCCATGGGCGCGGCCCTCCCGGTGATGGGGATCCTCGCCGGCGTCGGGATGTTTCTGCAGATCATGGCGCTCACCGGGGGGCGTGGATTCATGGTCTCCATGCTGGTGGGGCTTCCGCTGGCCCTTCTCTATCTCAGCATCGGCGTCAGCATGCCGCTGTTCGGGGCCGTGTCGGCGTACGGATCAGCGTCGATACTCGGAGTCCCGTTCGTTCTGGCGCTCCTCGGATCGAACGAGATTCTGGTGGCCTCGGCTCTGTCGCTCATCGCGGCCATGGGAGACCTGATGCCGCCGACGGCCCTCGCCGGCCTGTTCGCGGCGAAGGTGGTCGAGCAGCCGAACTACATCAAAGTCTTGAAGCACTGTCTTGCACCCGCCGGTTTGACCATCGTCGCGAGCCTCGGGTTCATCGCCACAGCCGGGTTCTGGGACCGCTTCCTGTTCTGGGACAACCGGCTCGGCGTGTACGGGATCCTGGCCGGCGCGGTGATCCTCATGGCCGGACTGGTGCTCCTCCTCGATCGGACCGGATCCAGGCACAAACCGGCGGAGGTCAAATGACGCTGATCTATCAAGGGATCACCCTGATCGTCGTGCTCCTGATCGGCTGGCACATTCTGCGCGAGCGGCGACTGACCGACCAGATGGAGGCGGCGCTGGTCCTCCTCCCGCTGATCCTACGGCTGCTGATGATCAAATGAGCTCGGATCGCACGAACGAGAAGACCCGCAGCTACGGCAACCGTTGGACGGCCCTGGGCCTCTTCGGTGCGGTGGCGGTGACCGTTTTCCTGGTGGCCCTGGACTTCAGGGCCATGTGGCTGGACCCTCCCATCTACCCGGGCCCAGGCGTGACGGGACAGGCTCGGTTGAGCGACTATTTCTCCGGCATCGACGGGACGGCGGCCGATACCGACGTCTACTTCCTGGAGGGAGAAGAGGCGGGTGGGACGGCGCTGGTCCTGGGAGGGACACACCCCAATGAGCCGGCTTCCTCGCTCAGCGCCATCACTCTGATAGAGAGCGCCGTGGTGGCCCGAGGGCGGTTGATCGTGATCCCGCGCGCTGTCCACAGCGGATTCACAGCCACCGACCCGCAGGAGGGTTATCCCCAGGTCTACCACATCGAAACACCGACGGGGGTGCGGGAATTCCGCTACGGTGGCCGCGGCACCAATCCCATCCACCAGTGGCCGGATCCGGTCATCTACGTCAACGGATCGGGCCAGCAGCTCGCCGGGCCCGAGGTACGGAACCTGAATCGCTCCTATCCAGGCGACCCCAACGGCTATCTGACGGAGCGTCTCGCCTTCGCCATCGTGGAGATGATACGCCAGGAAGGGATCGATCTGTCCATCGATCTCCACGAGGCATCACCCGAGTACCCGGTGATCAACGCCATGGTGGCACACGAGAACGCCGTGGATCTGGCGGTCGAAGCCGCGCTGTTGCTCGAGTTAGAGGGCATCCAGATCGGTGTCGAGCCCTCCCCCGCCAACCTCCGCGGATTGAGTCATCGGGAATGGGGGGACGCGACCGGTACAAAAGCCATCCTCATCGAGTCGGCCAATCCGGCGCAGGGGCGGTTGAGGGGGCCGACGACCGAAGCGCTCATCGTGGAAGGCGTCGACCGGTATTACATCCGCGCCGCCGAGTTGGGGCTCCTCTACGTGCCGTTTGGCAAAGAGGGCTCACCCTTGGACGAACGGGTCGGCAGGCACCTTCAGACGGTGTCAATGCTCCTCGAAGTGTTCTCCTCCGCCGATCCCGACCGTACGATCGCCGTGGAGCATCTGCCCACGCTCGGTGAAATCCGACAGAACGGACTCGGTGCGTTTCTCGCTCCCCCGGAAAAGTGAGCCTGCCACCTTCTCTTCCACGCTCCCTCGCCAGAACCTCGTACTCCCTCCCCTCGCTACATCGCCCTCCCCACCGTCAGGTGATACACCGTCTGCTGCCGCTCATAGATCACCAGGGCGATCCCCTCGTCCTGCGCCTCTGCGAGGACCTGGCCGAAGATCCGCCCCAGTTCCCGTGACTTCCGCGCGGACACCGATTCGAAGGCGAGGTCTGCGATCCGTCGGATGTGAGGCCGGAGGTCTTCGGCCACACCGTCGATGATCTCCGCGGGCACCTCCGCCGGCGGCGCGAACGCCGCGTAGGAAAGGTCGACGGTGGTCCCGAACTCGTGGGAGCTCACACCGGCGGCGGCGTTGGCGTTGTTCCGGCGCAAGCGCGCCTGATGCTCGGTGGTGCGA
>JALGWK010000224.1 GCA_025774205.1 bacterium | reverse complement strand
CCAGGGCCTCGAAGACTGTTTCCTTCGTATCGGCGTCGATGTCGAGCAGAACGGCGTCGCTATTGAGTTCTTTCCAGATTTCCATCGTACTCCCACCACGCGGTACAGACGTCAATGATCGTGTTCATTTCCGATCGAAGGTTATCAGAAGGGGAGGTCGTCATCCTCCGGTTCGACTACTCCGGATCCACCCCCACCCGATCCGGCTGGTCCATTGCCCGCCTGACCACCGTCAAATCCTCCCCGGCCTCCACCACCTCCACCACCTCCACCACCTCCGCCGCCTCCACCCGATCCGAGCATCTGCATCTCCTGCGCTACGATTTCGGTGGAAGACGACCCTCGAAATAGGCCTGATCGCCCTTCTTCAGGTACTGCTCGATGATCTCCGCCAGTTTCCCGAAAGCAACGATCCGATGCCATTCGGTCTCTTCCTTGCGCTGGCCGTCTTTACCCGTCCAGGTCCGGTTGGTCGCCAGGCTGACATTGACCACCATCTGCCCGCTCGAGGTGGATCGGACATCAGGATCCTGACCGAGATTGCCGAGAACGATCGCCTTGTTGACTGAACCGCGACCCATGTTCGCCTCATTCTTTTCCGCTACGCCACCCATCCGTCAGATTGATACGCGTAACTTGTTTTAAGATAACCAGTTAACGCCCGACCGCCATATCAGTGCCAGCCCTCAAAGAGGAGCGGGAATTGTCAGTATGTCGGGCTGTCTGACAGGTGTCAATAAGCAGGGATGTATGACAGGCAGAATTGTTCCCGGCGCCGCTCGAATGCGACGGCTGTTGCGTGACAGGGCGCTAACCAGCCTGATCCCCGAAGGCGGCATCGAGGTTCGCCCGCTCTCTATCACCCACTTCTACGCCCGCCGCCTCGAGGGCCAGGAGGGCGGCGCCTCCCTCGGCGGGAAGGCGGGGCGGAATAAAGGAGAGAATGTCGCCGTACCGACCGGTGCTCTCACGGACCGGCCCTTCGAGTTGGGTCTTCCACGATGAAGCCAGACTGCCCATGAACGCGATCGACAGGCTTGTATCGAGTGGAACGTTGAGATTCTCACAGCAGCGGTGGACCAGGGCGCCCAGGGCCCGGCCGGTCAGTTCCACGAGGGATCGGGCGTCGGGATCCCCGTCGAGCGCATAGGTGTAGACCTTCGGTGCCAGGCAGGCATACGTAGCTGGATGGTGACTCGCCCTGACCGCCTCCCGCATGAGGTCATGGGGATCCGAGACTGCTTCTTCCAGGTCCCAGCCCTCGATGATGAGCCCCGTCAGAGAGGAGGCCCGTCCTTCTTCCCATGCTTCCAGCGCCCACCTCACCGCCATCCATCCGACCCAGGTCGCGCTCCCCTCATCACCGAGCGGCCAGCCCCATCCCCCGGCCAGCGCCGTCGACCCTTCAGTGTTCCGGAGCATGCAGATCGAACCTGTTCCGCTGATGATCACACACCCTGGACCTTCTTCACCGACGGCACCCGCCAGGGCCACATGGGCATCATGGGTCAGGGTCAGGGGGAGATTCTCCCGATAGAGAGGAGGTGGAAATACCTTGAGGAGATGCCGGGCAAAGTTCATCTGGGCGGAGAGTGACCGTCCCCCCGCGAATCCGCCAGCGATCGCCGCGAGGCGGGCCGGCAGATCATCCCCCGATTCGCAGGCCTCGTACCAGAGGTCAGCCACCACGCTGGCGGCTCCCTCCATGCCCGCGCGCGTCAGGGAAGCATTGCCGCCCTGGCCCTGCCAGAGTACCGATCCGCCGGTATCGACGACAACCGCCCGGGTATTGGTCGCCCCCGCGTCGAGCGCGAAGACGACGGCTTCGGCCTTCTCCCCCATCAGAAGATGCTGAATCTGACGTATTTCCTGGGATTCGCCATGATATCGAGGATGAAGGAGTCGAGATGGGCGACCGTTACAACGATCTGGTTGTAGAGGGAATCCGATTCCGCCAGCCGCCAGAGGGTACCCTGGCCGGCAGAGAGCCGGGCAACCATGTCCCGGAGGTTGCCGGTGAGGGAGTCCACCGTGGTTGCTACCCCTGTGATCCCGTCGGTGGCGTCTCTGACAGAGATCAGGGCGTTCTCGAAGTCATCCACATTCTCTGAGATCGCGGTGTTGATGTTCGTCACCACCGAGCCGAGGTTCTCCAGGCTGGCACTGATCAGCCCCTGGTTATCGACCATCATCTCGTTGAGGAGACCGATCGTCCGCGAGAAGTCGTTGAAGGTTGCGCCGATCCTGGCCCTGATAGTGGAGTCGGTGATGACTGTCTGTACGCTTGCAGTAAGGTCCTCCACCTTGACCATCAACCTCTGCACATTCCGGAAGATATCGGTCAGGCTCGAGGCGTTCAGACCAAAGAGCGTGTCTCCGGCCGCCAGGGCGGTCCCGCCCGGATTGGCGGTCACGTTGACGAACCGCGAACCGATGAGCCCCTCGCTCTCGACCGTGAAGATGCTGGAGGTGTACAGCTGGATGTCGTTTTCGATGATCGTTTCCACCGCCACCCGGTTGTCGCCGGTCAGGGTGATTCTCGACACCTGCCCCTTCTTCACCCCGGCGATCAGGACCGGATCACCCGGTGACAGACCGAAACCGGATTCGAAGATAACGGTGACCCGGTTCATCCGGCCCGCCCGCAGCATGTCCTGGCCCCACAACAGACCGAATATGAGGATCCCCAGTCCAAGGATGACCGATGAACCCACTTTGAGGCTTGTCAGATCCCGCTTGCCGTGCTGCCAAGACATTCGAACAGATCCTTTCTTTCACAGTTGGGGACATCCGCGCATTCGATCATCA
This sequence comes from bacterium, assembly GCA_025774205.1. Classification (GTDB taxonomy): domain Bacteria; phylum Blakebacterota; class Blakebacteria; order Blakebacterales; family Blakebacteraceae; genus Blakebacterum. Next base: position 1,207 of record JALGWK010000224.1, on the reverse strand, counting down.
CGCCATGGTCTCGAAGGTCCTCCAGCGCAACGATGTCATCGGAATCCAGACAGACATAGGGAAGGATTCGCTTCCGGCCGTCCCGGTGATGCAGTCCGCCCATATTCAACACCTCGAACATCAGACCAGCCCGATAGAGGGTCAGGGCGTCTGAGGGATTTTCGATGAGGAGGAGAATACCCTCTTCCGCCTCGATCCACTCGCGGATCCGGTCACCCGTTTCGGAAAGAGAGAGAACCGAGACCAGCACCCCCTCAGGAGCCGTGGTCTCATACATCTCTTTCTCCCAGTCACTGCCAGCGGCCGTGTCGTTGGCCACCACGAACCGGTCGGGCTTGAGGACTGATCCCCAGCCCTGGGTTACCTGGCCATGCAGCAGCCGATCATCGATCCTGACGAGCAGCAGGCTCACGGCTTGATCCCCCGGTGTCCGTATCCCGTCACCATCTCCACCAGATCATCAAACGCCGTTTCCTCACGTTTGTTCATGAAAGCGAGCAGCATCGCCAGATTAACCCCGGTGATGTGCCTCACATCGGATCGTTCCCGCTTCAGCCGTTCGGAGGTCTGCCAGCACGAACCGCCGAATAGGGCGCTGAAGATCACGACACCTTCCCCTTCTGGTCCTACCGCCGCAATGAGAGCTTCCATCATCTGTTCCGCGGAAAGATTGCGGTTGCTCAGACAGACGAGCCCCTCCTGGGGGCCAAGGAAGGAACCGACCGACTCACAGAAAGCCTCTCCGAGGCTGTCATGGGTGAAGACGACGCCTCGGATCATGGCCCGATCCCGCGTTTCATTGCATGACACCGCGTTTCATTCGTAGTCCTCACCCAGCTGCTGTCGAGCCTGGGTCTTCCGTTCCATCCTTTCGATGAGCTTCTCGTTGAGTGACTGCGCCGCGTTCAGACCGGAGATCTTCATCAGATGATTCATCGCGATCGTCTCGGCCAGAACCGTGATGTTCTTGCCCGGCAGGATCGGCAGGATCACCTGGGGGATGTTCACCCCCATGATCCCTGTCATCCGGTCCTCCATCCCGAGACGGTCCACTTCATCGACCTCATCCCAGTGCATCAGGATCACCTCAACCTCCACCCGCTTTCGCAGACGGATACACTGGATACCGAACATCCCCTGGATGTCGATGATCCCGATACCTCTGATCTCCATGTGATGGGTCAGCAGTTCGTTCCCGGCCCCGTTC
>JALGWK010000223.1 GCA_025774205.1 bacterium | reverse complement strand
GATCCTGCACGGCACCAACTCCGAGGATCGACAGGTGGGCTCGGCGGCGGTGGTCAGAAGCCTGATTGAGGCCGGCGCCATCGGCCTCGTGACGACCCACGACCTGGCGCTGTCGCGGACAGCTGACGAACTCGGTGACCGGGTGATCAATATGCACTTCGAGGACACTCTGAAGGATGGTGAACTGCTGTTCGATTACCTGGTCAAACCGGGGGTTGTGCAGTCTAGCAGCCCGTTTATCGACTGAAATCCTTTTCAGCGACGCTCCTCGACGCCTCCGGTCACGAATCCGTTCCTTATGAGCAGTTGCCCGGGGCTGGGGTCGGGCATCTCGGTGATACTGACCCGCAGTTCCGTCCGTGAAGGCATCTTCCACTCCAGGGTGATCTCGCTCCCTTCCCGCGTCACAGTTACGCTGACCGGGTCGTCGGCGTCGAGCTGCATCAACTGCCGATATACACCGAGCGTGCTCTCCGCTCTCACCCCGTTGGCGGTCACGATCCGGTCCCCTGCCCGCAGGCCGGCCTCAGCGACGGGACCGCCGCGGGGCACGGTACGGACCACCAATTCCGTTTCGGGGAGGAAGGTGAATCCGAGTTCGGGGATCTTCATCTCTCCGGCGGTGTAGTCCAGACCCGCGTAGCCCAGGTAGCGGGCCCAGTCGGGTGGAACGGTGCCCGTAACATGCTGTTCGAAAAAATCATAGAGATCAATACCCGCCACATCGGAGCAGATGTAGATCATCTCCTCGGTGCCGAAGCCGGGTTGTTCCAGATTCTCGCCGCCATGTTCGTTCATGAGGATCCGCATGACGTCGTCGAGAGAGCGCCGGTTGTCTGTAGCCTCCCGGATGATCAGGTCGAGAGCCATGCCGAGCACCTCGCCCTGGGTGTAGTAGGAGATGAATCCGTAGGGATTTCGCTCGTTCCGGTCCCAGGTCGTCCACGACGTCCTCGCCGGTGGAGCGAACGGCTGAGCCGGGTTCCCCATCCACGAGGCGATCGAGGAAGCGAAGGTGTCATAGTATTCCTGCGGCGTCGTGAACCCGACCCGGACGCCGGTGAAGGCGGTGTAGGTTTCGGTCATTCCCTCACTGACCCAGAGGCTCTGTGTGCGGTTGGGACGCTGGTAATCGAACGGTCCAAGCACCTTCGGCCTGATACGCTTCACGTTCCAGACGTGATAGAACTCATGGGCCGTGATATTCCAGAGGACCTCGGGATCCTCGAGGAGACGGCTCTGAGCCGCTCCGATCGTTGTCGAACGCAGGTGTTCAAGACCACCGCCGCCGCCGTTGTCATAGAGAAAGGTGAAGTGCTCGAACGGAAATCCACCGAACATGGCGGCCTGGCAGTCGACCACCCTCCGGACCGACTCCACGAAGGATTCGGTGTCGAACTCGACCTCCTCACCCGCGGCGTCCCAGGCGATCTCGAACGGCACCCCCCACGAAGTGAACCGCCAGCGGTGCAGGTTCGACTCAGCCCCCATCATCGTCGGACAATCTATCAGCCAGTCATAATCTTCGGCCCAGAAGACATACGGGTCGGGGGTCCGGTTGAGACCGGTGGCAACACACCACTCAACGGGAAGTTCGAAGTTGATGATGATCCGGTCATCGACAGCTCCCTCCAGGTACATCCAGCTCGCCGGGCCGTCGATGAGTCCGCCCAGGGAGTGGAGGTAGTGCCGATTGTTGAGGTAGAGCCTGCCGTTTCGATTACCGGCCCGAGCCTCAACCAGGTAGGAGAAGAGGAATTCCTCCGCTCCTCCGGTTTCAACGACCCATTCCGTCTCCCCGGGATGATCGACAGCCAGGGCGCTGCCGTTGACTGTACGGGCCGCTGCCTCACTGATGGCCTCGTGCCACGCGACGAGCCGGTACGCCCCCGGCGCCCAGCGGGGCAGGAAGAAACGGGCCTCATCAGCTTTCAGATGCCGGACCCTGATGGTGATCTGGTAATGGTCCCACGAACCCTCCTGGATAGTTGTCGTGTACTGGAGGGTAACAGGAGGTTGGCCGCGATCTGAGACCGTGTCACTCTGGGCCAGAACAAGCCCCGGCGCTGACAGGAGCACGAGTACCAGCAGAGGGTACAGTCTGGAGCGTCGGTATGGGGGATGAACAACGGATATCATCTTTGACCTCCGGTTGTGTACCCGATCAGTTTCGAAACCAGCCGGGCCGCGGCGGCATCGGCGTAGTGCAATCCCTCCCGGGGGCTGAGTTCCACCACATCCGCCCCCACCACCCGTCCGGTCCCGCAGACCGCCCTGAGCAATGCCAGGGTTTCATACCACTCCAGTCCACCAGGCACCGGTGTCCCGACAGCCGGAATAACCGCGGGATCGAGACCATCGAGATCGATGGTGATATAGATGTGTTCGGCAGTCAGTGAACTCATTATCTCATCGATCCTCTCGGCGAGCCGGCCCACGATATCCTGCGCCATGAAGGTAGTGTGCAGATCATCATCGAGCAGGTCGACCTCGGAGGTGTCGGCGGAGCGTATCCCGACGGCGGTCACCGGCACGTCCAGCTCCCTGATCCGCCTCATCGGACAGGCATGGTTGAAAGGAGAGCCTTTGTAAGTGTCTCGCAGATCAGCGTGCGCGTCGATCTGCAGGACGCAGAGATCGGGCCAGAGGGCATGGTGGGCCTTCACGAGCGGCCAGGTTACTGAGTGCTCACCACCCAATGAGAGCAGGAGGCGGTTATCCCGGATGAGGTCGGCGGCGAGGGTTTCGATCGCGGCAGCCGCTTCGGCCGGATCGTCGGGGAGTTCCGGCGCGGGATGGGTCGCGATGCCTCCCGCCACCCTGGCCGTCTCGAAACCGAGTTCCTCGTCCCGGTACTCGATGTGGCTGCTCGCCTCCAGGATCGCTTCCGGCCCGTCCGCGGTTCCGCGCTTCCACGAACAGGTCAGGTCAAGCGGCAGCGGCAGGATCAAAACGGCGCTCTGCTCGGGATCGGAGAGCTCTGGAGGCAGGTTCAGGAAATTCATCTCAGACAATTCCGGCGACTCCTCCCGGATCGTACGATCCGATCTCCCGGTTTATCCGGACGGCGCACCAGTCCCGGCCGCACATGGAACAGAAGTCATCATCGTCGGAGGGACATCCATCTTCCTCCCGGTATGCCCGCGCTGTTTCGGGATCGAAGGAGAGCCTGATGTGCTCCTGCCAGTCGAGGCCGGCCCGGGCCCGGGTCAGTTCATCATCACGGTCGCGACTGCCGGGGATGCCGAGCGCCACGTCCGCGGCGTGGGCCGCGATCTTGTAAGCGATGCAGCCCTGCTTGACATCGTCCTTCTTCGGCAGACAGAGATGTTCCTTCGGGGTGACATAACAGAGCATCGCCGCCCCATGCCAGGCGGCAGCCGTGGCGCCGATGCATGAAGTGATGTGATCGTAGCCGGGGAAGATGTCTGTCACGAGCGGACCCAGCACGTAGAAGGGAGCTCCGTGACAGATTCTCCGCTGGTACTTCATGTTGTATTCGATCTGATCGAACGGCACGTGCCCCGGCCCCTCGACCATCACCTGGCAGCCGGCAGCCCAGGCCCGTTCCGTGAGTTCACCCAGAGTGTCGAGCTCTCGCATCTGGGCTTCATCGGTAGCGTCGGAGAGCCCGCCGGGACGCAGACCGTCACCGAGCGACCAGGCGATATCATACTCACGCATGATGGCGCAGATGTCATCGAAGAGGTCGTACATTGGATTCTGCCGATCGTGATGCATCATCCACCTGGCGAGCAGAGACCCGCCCCGGCTCACGATGCCAATCTGTCGACGGGCGATATACGGCAGATGTTCCCGAAGCAGCCCGGCATGGATCGTGAAGAAATCAACCCCCTGTTTCGCCTGCTTCTCTATCTCCGCAATGATGTCCTCATGGGTCAGATCCC